>NZ_JACJEK010000007.1:206594-233091 GCF_014164015.1 Pseudoalteromonas sp. SR41-1 | reverse complement strand
GAAAATTACGCTAGAACTAGGCAAAAATTTTTGTATCTAGTTGTTCTAAATAAAAAATTTTTAACGACGTTATAGTGCAATTTAATTCGTTAAATTGATCAAAGATTTATGCAGGTTGGTATAATTACTGGTGGCAGTGTCGCAAGACATTGCCGCTGTAACGGTATTGATAAGTAAAATACAAAGTGGAATAAATTATTTTTGTAAATGTTAACTAATTATAGTTAAAAAAAAGCAAGCCAGGTGGCTTGCTTTTAGCGTCTTTAAATACACACACTTATAGACTCGATTTAACTATAACCTTTAAAATCTATAGCTTGCGCCAAATGTAATACGGCGGTCTGTAATACCTTGGAAACAAAGTAAAGCACCTTCGTTTACACAAGACTGGCTAACTTCTGACTCAGTTAAGTTAACGGCTTCAATACCGATATTTAGCTGATCGTTCACATCATAACTTATGCTGGCATTAAGCTGCCCTCTGTCTTCTTGTACAACAGGGAAACCCCATGGGAAGCTTGAAGTGCTACCAAAGTCAGTTGAACGGTACCCTTCGCGCCACGTGTAACGCGCTCGAGCAGATAGACCGTATTTCTCATAGTAAAATGTGATGTTATATGCGTTTTCTGACAGATCAATGAGTGATTGCTTAGCACTTATGTCTGTATCCGGGTTACCGGTTGTTAATGCAAAAACAGCATTTGCACGACTCGTTGCGGTGTCAAATGATTCACCACCAGAAAATTCTTGATAGGTGTAGTTAGCAACAACACCAAAACCTGATGCCCAGCCTAGCTCTTTTTCAAAATTTGATAAGTCGTATTGAGCTGCAAGCTCGATGCCTTGCTGTGTTGTTTCGCCAGAATCATTAATAGTAGTTTGTGTTGGTACACATAACCCTACACCAGCATCTGGGCCAAATACGTTTATGTCAGCAATTGGGTTAAATATGCCGCCGCCTTCACATTCAGGACCATTTGTATCGCGAAAGCCTGTGCTTGGGTCTTCAAATGGGTCAACTTGCTGTGTAACGTGCAAATCGCTACGTGTTTTATGAAAGTACCCCACACTTAATAAAGCAGCGGGTGCAAAATACCAATCAGTGGATATATCGAAAGAGGTTACTTCTTCTGGCTCTAAGCCTGAGTTACCTATTGAAACTGCACTATTAGGGCTGGTGCCAAACGTAACGGATGTAGATAGGTCATCAAAATCTGGGCGTCTGATATCTTTTGACCAACCTAGACGAACAATCACATCTTCACTTACATTCGCGGCTAAATTAAATCGTGGTAAAAAGAAATCGTAATCACCTTTTGACGTTACTTGAGTCACCAGTTCGTTGCCACTTCCATCTTGAGTAACAGAGTTACCTAGCGATGTAACTTCAGTCTCTAAATAACGTAAGCCAAAGTTACCGCGAAACATGCCATACTCAAAATTAGCTTGTGCATATAAGGCATGTGTTTCTTCTTCAATATCAAAAAACGCATTTACTTGAGACGTTGGTGAACTTATTGGACCACGATCAGAACCTGTTATTGCATTATTAGCTTCAATCGCTTGGTTAAGTGCTGCTAATACAGCTTGTGGATCAGAGGATGCAAGCTCTGGGTTTATAAGTAAGAAATCACGAATATAAAGTGCTCGCCCATCACCATCATTAAAGTTATCTGGGCCCGCTGTTAATAATTGTGCAAATAAATCACCCGTTGGGCTATCAGCCATATTTCTTAAACCAACGTTAGAGCGAACTTGATCCGACATACTGCTCGTTTTACTGTAGCGGTAACCAAAATCGACTGACGTTATTACATCATCTAAGTAATATGTAAAATCTGTACGAAACGCATCTTCTGTATTTTCTGACTCGTCTTGCCCTTGGTTTACATCACGTAGAACAACATTTGCAGGGTCGAGTAATTGAGCCATTGTTGGTGCGTTTGCCTCCCCCGTTGCAATACCAAATGTAAGTGCATCACCTGTAAGATCATACTCAAAAGGAGTACCGTTTTCATTTGACGAATTAGTAGCGACATTTGGATTTATAAAATTAAGCGTTGTATTAAAGCTTGGTGTAGTTGAATCAGAACGAGAGGTTGAGGCTTCAACACTTGCAAATAATCTATCGCCTTGCCATTCGCCCCCTATTCTAAATATTTTGCTTTTTGTTATGCGTGAATTAGTATCACTAGAAAAACGTAAATTAGGATCGCCACCACCGTCTTCAACCGGAATAACGCCTCTTACGGCCGCTTGTATGCTGCCTAGGTTTTGTCCGTCAAGAGAACCAAAATTAACTGTTTCAAATTCACTCGGTATTGATACATTTCTAAGATCACTTAGGCCAGATGCTTGTACTCTTGAGCTTTCTTGGCGGCGCTCTTGATCGTTAACAACTGCATCAAAAAAGAATTTCATATTATCGTTTGGTGCATATTCAAATGTACCTGCGAAGTTTTTTGTCTCGTATTCGTAATTATCGTAATCTTGAATCAAAAATTGTACTGGTAGAAAATCAAACGATTGTGCACTTGCAGCACCACTATCAGCGGCTACCGAATTATCTCTATCAGCACGAGGACGAAATGCGGTTACGTCTTGCTCACTGTAACTACCACTAAATACAACACCAAACTTACCGCCAGAATCAAGCTCCCAGTTATCACCCCAAGCACCCGATACCCTAGGAGTAACACCATCTGTTGATAAGCTACTATCTTCACCTTGAACTCTAATTGAGCCTAGAGTTTCATTTAACTGTAACGGGCGAATTGTTTTAAGGTTTATTGTTGCGCCCACAGAGCCTTCGATTGTTTTTGCTTCAGGTGACTTAATTACTTCTACACCGGAGATGATTGCAGCTGATACATCTTCAAAACTAATGCCACTTCGCCCAGACCCAGAGCCAACTGTTGATACGCCGTTCACTTCTGTACGATTAGCATTGGTACCACGAATTTGAACGCCCGTACCTACCCCTGCTTCACGGGTAATTTGAATCCCCGTTACATTTTCAAGTACTTCTGCGAGGTTTTGATCTGGTAGCTTACCAATATCGACAGCCTCAATAATCTCAACAAGGCTATCTGCTGAACGCTTTTGTGCAAGCGCATTTGTAAGCGATTGTCGAATGCCTGAAACCTCAATAACCTCAAGATCGTCTACAGCTTTTTTTGGAGCTTCTTGCGCCTGTGTAGACAAAGACATACCAAGTGCGGTTGCCGATATAACTGCCAGTGTAATTTTAGATAACTTGTGACTCATAGTTTTTTTCCTGTGTGTGTGAAATGCTATGTTTAACCAGCTACTTTATTGTTTTTATTAAAAGCCCTTAATTATTACAAACCCTTAACTTTATATTTACACCCAACCATAAAAAGGTCAACCTTTTGGTAATTAATTTAGATCAAATATTATGCAATATGTTATTACCAAAATAGAAAAACCTACCTAACCTTTAAATTAAAATCATAAAGTAGATTTTAAGTTCATGTTATTTATTGATTTTAAATTTAATTAGAAATTGAGCTATCAATTACAAGGGTTAAAAGAGTTAGTGTTTTAAAAATGAAATAATTTAGGCAAGAGAAACCGATGATGTTGTACGCACTTAATAAATGGCATTATTGGTTAACCAATTTGTTTTTTCAGTCAAGAAGCGTTATTAGAAAGCAAACTGTGTTGAGTACTATTTATTAGCGTTATTGAAAATATAAAATTGAAGAATTTAGGGATCAAAAAAAGGCGGTAAAACCGCCTTTTTAATGAGATTTAATGTTTAACTATTATTACAGCTTGTAGCTTAAACCTAAGAATAAGCGTGGGCCGTAGTCATTCACTTCACCTAAGTTTCCTTCAACAAAGAAATCTTGTGATTTAGGTGCGCTGAACAAGTTAATTGCTTCTGCTTTAACTCTAAAGTGCTCATCAATTTTGTATGATGCGCGCATTTCCCATACGCCTACAGAATCAACATAACGAAGTCGAGTACCATTTGTAGTATATGGTTGGAAATACTCACTACGATATTTGTAAATAACGGCAGTATCAAACCCACCAATTTGGTAGTACAGCTGGCTGCTAAATACATGCTTTGAGAAGCCAGGTACTGAAGCCGACTCAACAATACCGTCAGTTAATTGTGTAGTATTACCGTCTACATCAGTAACAAACGTATCGCCGTATAAGCTATCTTGGAACTCAAAGTCAGTGTCTGCATAGTTGTAACCAAATTTCATACCGATGCCATTATCCCAGCGGTAAGAAAATGAAGCTTCAAGACCTAATATTTCACTGTCCTCGTCTGATGTAACAGAGTTAGTAATTGGTAATGAAACGGTTTCACCGGCAACAGTAAACTCTTCAATTACTGTTTGTTGTTGAAAACCACCGTTGAACTGTTTGTAGTATAAGCTTAACGCTAAGATTGAATCTTCGTTAGGGTACCATTCAAACGCAGCATCGTAGTTCCACGACATAAGCGGTTGAGTGTCCGGGTTACCAGAGCCATTTACACCCACTAATAAATCGCTAATTGATGTTGCTGTACCTTCTGTATCTTCTTGGAATGTACGGCTATAACCTAAATTAGATGGATTTGCGCGTGACATACCACGGTATATACCTGCTCGGAATAAAATATCTTCGCTGTAATCAATAACTAGGTTAAAGCTTGGTAAATACTTAGTGTAATCGCCACCACTTTTTATTTTATCCAGTGAACCGTTATCAGACTCAACTAGAGACAGTACACCGGTATCACTTGTTACAACATCAAAGCTATTTCTAAAACCAATCGAAGTTACATCTGTGTCTACAATACGAAGACCAAAGTTACCGCGAATGAATTTGCCAAACATTTCAGTATCGTAGTTAGCCATTAAGTACACTGATGTTGTTTTTTCTGTTACATCAATTGTACCTGCATTTTCATATTCCACTTCTGGGTAAGCAAACACACCATCAGCGTTAGAACCAGCTACAGCTTGTGAGAAACATACGTTGTCGTATGTAGCCCATGATGAACCTGTACCGCTAGCTACAACGTTACCGTCGCTATCAATATTTGTTACGATATCACCATCAGATACACTCGATAAAAAGCCTGATTCAGGGAAATCGATTTGACAACCTTGTAATACGTCAAGCGCTTCAGTACCAGAGTCTAGTGTAAATTCGTTTCTTGAACCGTTACCTTGGCTACCACCATACTGTAGGAAGGTCATTTCAGATGTTCTAATACCACCTTGAATACTTGTAAAAACGTTGCCATCTAGCGCATAGTCAAAATCTAGTCGCGCTGAGATAACTTCGTTTTCACGAACATTTTCACGGTCAAGTCGTGTTCTTAGGCTATCTGTAAAGTTTGAAATATCTGTTACGTCAAAATCTGTCAATGTGAAATGAGGAATTTCATCGCCCATATCCCAAGAAAAGAAATTGCGACCTGATGTTCTACCACGATTAGATATTTGAAGTTCTTCACGTTCAGTTTTTGAATACGCTAAATCTAAGTCAACAGTTAATCTATCGGTAACTGTATGTTCTATATTTATGCCGTAACCTTGGTAGTTTTCTTCACGAGAAAATTGCTCACCCGCTGATTCAATACGCTCTTCACCTTCCCAATGTAAAATACCGCCTACATCGTTAGTTACAAGAGTTGGACCGGTTACACCTGGTGTTGCACGTTTTTGTAAAAAGATTAAATCGTGACGTGCTTCTTGTTGTGTTCTATCTGAAATTTGTGCATCAAAGTTAATATCCCAATCAGCTGACGGTTGGTATTGCAGTGCAAAAAATACTGCATCACGTTCATCAGATGTCTCGTTTTGACGAAAGCTTCGGCTACTTCCAGTCCAAGCATACGGAGTACCATCACTTACTGCTTTACCTGTTTCTGGATCGATTTCTGTATCGTAACCTTGGTTACTACTGCCATTAACTTGGTCTTCACAGTCGCCTGCGCTGCTGCGATAAAAACCTTCATTGGTATTAGTCGGATCGTTTAAACATGCCCATAATGAAGAACCTGATGGGCTAGAGCTTCTGTATTCAGCCTCTGGTTGACTAATTTCTTGGCGCTGCACACCAAAAGACACACCAACGGCTTGACCGTTATCAAATTCAAACTGATCAACATAACTAAACGTGCCACGGTAACCCGCGTCACTTTGCAGCGAGTTATCTACATTACCTTCGTCTGGGTTATAATTTAATTTAACCTCAGCTGATACACGTTGTTTGCCAAAATCAAGTGGAGTTATAGTTTCAAGTGCAATAACACCTGCAACACCACCTTCAATCATTGACGCATCTTGCGTTTTATATATCGCTACTTTTTTTACAAGTTCAGAAGGGAACTGCGAAAAGTTAACTGAGCGGTCACCACTACCATTAGTCGCTTCACGACCATTAATGTGTGTTGCACTTAAAAATGGACCAAGACCACGGATAGTGATTTCTGTAGCACCACCGTTTTCACGGTGAGATGCAGCACCTGTAATTGATTCTAGTGCTTCACCGATAGACAGTGCTGGTAAATCACCAATATCTTCAGATGACAGGCCATCAACTACCGTTGTTGCTTCACGTTTAATTGCTATTTGATCTTGTATCGTTCTACGTGTACCTGTAACACTAATTATTTCAACGTCTTCTTCAACTTCTGTCGCTTTTCCCTGATCTTCCTGTGCGCTTGCTGTAAATACGCAAGAACTTGCCATACCTGCGATGACCGCTGTTCTTACCCATTTTGCAACTGGGCGCATTGCAAACTGCCCTGTTGTAGAATTATTGTTATCTCGTGACTTCAACGACATTTGAATTCTCCGCTGGTTGTTGTTGTGTGATTTTAGTGTGTTAGCTTGTTATGCTGATGTATATTTTATGTGACCTTTGGTATTAATATACTTAAACCCAGCACGATGATCAACCAATTTGACGTTTTAATATTACCATAAGGTATACCAATTTTAACTTAACGGCATTACCAGTAGGTCAGGCAGGTTTTTTACTAGAATATAAACAGCTCTAAACTAGTCGATAAATGAGTTATGTAGGTTGAGAAAAGTGTGGTGATTATTAATAAATAATAAAAAAGCCCCAAATTTGGGGCTTTTAAAAGTTAACTGATTAATTGGTTACTTAATCGTTTTGTATTTTCCATGTAGATCCAACACCGACTTCAGATGATTGAATATAATGAAGACCTTTAGCACCTGCCTCTGCCTGAAGGCCTGCAGGGTCAGTTTCTAATAACGTACTTGCTGCTGTAACGTACTCAAGCACTTCTTTACCGTTAGTTGCTGGGTCTTGGTCAATTGCACCATCAGTATCGAATGCGCCATTACCATTTAGTTTTCTGATTTCAACCCAGTCACCGCTTGCATCGCCTGATACTCGACTATCCATATAACCAAAGTTGTTACTTAGCACCGAACTATCATGATTAATTAAGTCACAGTCATATTCAAAAGCATGGTCACTATCAAGTGTATTTGGGTAAAATAGGCCTTGAGTTTTAGCACTGCTGCTTATTGTATCTGCGTCTGTTTGATCACCTAAACCGTTTGCAATTAAATTTCCATTAAAGTTTATAACAAACGCATTTTTGGTCAGCCCATAGAGTACCGGCGCATTCGCTGCGGTTAACTCATCACAATCACTTGTTGGTGCTTTAGGGCCTATTTCCGTACTAAATACAATAGGTTGCTGTGAATTCAAAACCGTATTGTTTGTTACATTTAGTGTAAAGTCGCCAGCCGCATCAAGTACAGCTTGGTTACCCGAGTTTGGCACACCGCCGTCAGCTTGCGAAAATGGATTTGCCGTAAATACAATACCGCCCGCTTCTTTATTGCCAGAACGAATACCTGCAATGTAGTTGTTACTCACAGTGTGACCAAGTGGTGTGATTAATATACCCGCTGGGCGATCATCAGAGCTTGCAATATCGGTAGTTCGAATAATAATGTTATCTGTAACACTGTTGAAGCCACCATCTTCTAGTGAAATACCACCATTAGGATTTACGATTGTATTGCCTTTGATGGTTGCACCCGATGTTTGCACTCGCATTAAACGACGACCTGTTACAAAGTTTTCTACTCGGTTGTATTGAATAGTAAAGTTTGCGTTATCAGCTGCACCACTAGCCGTTGTACTGCCAACATTAATTAAATGTAAGCTAGAATTGTCAAAGTTTGGATTGCTACTAGTGCCACTAAACAAGTTATATTCAATAACGTGATCCGAGCTTGCAGATGCCATTTTAATCACGGAGCCATTTTCAGCAAAATTACGATTAGAAAATGTATTACGTTCGATTAAAGCGCCTTTACCTTTTAGCATTAACCAATGATAAGTAGAGTTGTTTAGCGTTGCTTCTTCTCCATCCATCGTGTTTTGCGAAAAAGTAAAGTTATCCCCTTCTGAGTAAATAACAGCACCTTCTTCGGTTTCACAAAATGCACCCGCTTTAGTATCTATATTCTTAAAGGTAAGCCCTGTTAACCCAGCGCCATCTACTCCAGCAGCTACATGCACACATACTTCACCACTAAGTACAGGAGTTTGACCTTCTACAGCGCGAAGCGTGACTGCACTGGTTAATAAAATTGCGTCCATATCAGCATAAACACCAGTGTTTAAACCAATAACATCACCGTCAGCTAAACCGCCACTTATAGCACCAAGGAGTGCTTCAGGGTTACTAACTAATTGTGTGTAAACCAATGTATCAAGTGAGTTTGTAACCTCACTCGCAAAGCCATCATTATCTGTATACGTGGCTTTTACTGACATTATTGAGCCAGCGTAATCAGAAGGTGTAAATGTTTTACTATTGCTCCCAGCTATTTCAACGCCATCAGCAGACCAAGTATAAGTAACGTTAGCCTCTTCAACGCCGTTGTTATCAGTTATCTCAGCGGTTAACTCGCCATTTGTTAAATAAGGCACTACACCCATAATGGCTACGCTACCGGCTTCGTCAACCGCAACAGCAGAAACAGCAATTGTTTCCTCTGATGTATTATCCTCGATAAACCCATTATCATCTGTATAAGCAACCTGAACACTTACCTTTTGACCTAAAAGTGATGCATCAACTGTAAAGGTGCTCTCTATTGCGCCATCTATCTCTTGTGCGTCAGCAAGCCATTGATAAGTGATATCTCCTGTCGCCCCATCGGTATCATTAATTTCTGCTGTTAAAGTATTTCCAACAGTTGGCGTGCCGCTAATTGTAACTTCGCCTTCTGAGTTTGTTCGTGCGACAACCTCTGTACCGGCTGAAGTTACAGACTCGTTAAACCCACGGCTATCTTCAAAAGATGCACTAACTGTAATAACTGTACCAAACTGTGCGTCTGTTAACGTGAGCGTTGAAAGTGCTTCATCAGCAATTTCTACGTCATCTGCAAACCATTTATAAGTTACTGTATCGCCATCAAAGCCATTGTCGTCAGCTACATTAGCAGTTAGTTGCGAACCAACTAGTGCGTCACCTGTAATAGTTAAACTTGCAGGAAATGCGATTGCGGCAACATCTGCGGTTGGTTCTGTAATATGCGATTCATTAATACCGCCATCATCGGTATAAAGCCCTTGAACTGTAATTGGTAACCCTATCTGATCGTCAGTCAATGTAAATGAAGCGCTATTTGCACCAGCAATTGCCTCACCATCTGCATACCAGTAGTAAGTCACGTCACCTGAGATACCATCAGGGTCACTAACTTCAGCTGTTAATGTTTGTCCGCTTGTAACAGTTCCACTAAGAGCAATTGAGCCCAAGTTGTTGTCATTGTTGTTTGAGTTTGTGTCACAACCAACGATTGCTGCTGCAATAGCGCATAGCGCAAAATGTTTGAATTTCATGGTGGCTCTATTCTCCAAATTTATAGTTTTAATATTTGGTTATCTATTGTGTGTGTTACCAAATAAATCATGTGCTTATTACCAAATTCATTTGAATTGCAAATGAATTGTTAACCAACTTGGTAATATAACCACAATAAAATAAGTTTTTCCACTATCCCCACCTAATTAAACAACAATAAATAAACACCAAGTTAACCTCGGGCTTTTATTGTTGGTTAAGAATTGAATTCAATTGTGAAAAATAACGTTGAAGATACATAGCGTTATAGTAAAAACTTAGTTTTATATAGGGTTTAGTAAGTAATATTATTTAATATATGTGAAGTATTCTTATTTGAAGACAATAAGAAAAGAAGTGAGTTTGTCTAAAGAGGATGATTTACAAAGAGAATTAAAATTAAGGGTAAAAAAGGGCAATTTTTTTACCCCTTTTTTTGAGTGCTGTTTTATAACATGGCGTTATTATAAAACTCTACAGGCTCATTTGAACCCAAAGCTACAGGCACACGCTGGTGCAAGCTAGTGGGCGAAATATCTAAAATTCGCGTTCCTCTAGAGGTTGCTTTACCACCTGCGTTTTCAACTAAAAGTGCTAACGGGTTTGCTTCATAAAGCAGTCTTATTTTTCCGTTATCGTTACCACTGCGTTTATCTTGTGGATATAAAAATAACCCGCCTCGGCATAAAATACGATGAACGTCGCCTACCATCGCTGCATTCCAACGCATTGAGCTTTTTTCAAAGCTTTCACAGGTGTATAGCAATTTATCAAAATACACTTGTGTTGGTTCGTCCCAGTAACGGTAGTTAGCCATATTTACGGCAAATTCACGGCTTTGTTCTGGCACACTTAACTGCTTGTTTGTCAGTAAGTAACCGCCATGTGTTGAGTCTAACGTATAACAACGCGTAGGACCGCCAGTACTCATTACAAGTAATGATGAAGGGCCGTATAACACATAGCCTGCACACACTTGATTTACACCGGGCTGACTAAATTGCTCGTCGCTATCAAAAGGAACATCATCACGGGCTAAGTAAATAGTAAATATAGTGCCTATTTGCCCATTAACATCAATATTAGAAGAGCCATCTAACGGGTCAAAAGCAACAATAAACTTACCTTCAGGGTGGCCGCCTACCGCATGATCTTCTTCCTCTGATGCAACAGAACGTACGCTGCTATCATCAAGTAGGATGTCTTTAAGTAGTTGGTTTGCGATTACATCAAGCTTTTTTTGAACTTCACCTTGAACGTTTTCATTCAAAGTTGAGCCTAAAACACCGGCTAATTCACCTTGGCTTACTCGAAAAGCAATTTCTTTACTGGTCGCTAAAATTGTGCGAATAAGTAAAATAAGATCGGTATCTACACCGTCTTCTTTCAATACTGTATTTAATCTTTTCATGCGCTATACCTGTTTACACAATTTAGATCGTCAAAGCATTGCTCTAGCCTTGCAACCATACTTTGCTCTGAATGACGCAACCATACACGAGGGTCATAGTATTTCTTGTTTGGCTTATCATCCCCGTCAGGGTTACCAATTTGCCCTTGTAGGTATGCTTGCTTGTCTTTGTAGTAATCTAAAATACCTGTCCAACACGCCCACTGCGTATCGGTATCAATATTCATCTTCACTACACCATACGTTAAAGACTCTGCAATTTTACTGTACTCAGAACCACTACCACCATGAAAAACAAAGTTAATTGAGTTACTTGGTAGATTAAATTTTTCTGATACGTAAGCTTGTGAATCTTTTAAAATAGTTGGCGTAAGAACAACGTTACCCGGTTTATATACACCATGAACATTGCCAAAAGAGGCTGCAATTATAAAGTTAGGGCTAATACGACTTAAGCGTTCGTAAGCAAATGCAACATCTTCAGGTTGAGTATATAAAGCAGAACTATCTAAGTGTGAGTTATCAACACCGTCTTCTTCGCCACCCGTGCAACCAAGCTCAATTTCAAGCGTCATACCTATTTTTGCCATACGCGTTAAGTAACGTTCACAAATTTCGATATTTTCTTCTAAAGGCTCTTCTGACAGATCAATCATATGTGAGCTAAACAATGGTTTGCCAGTCAGTTCAAAGTGTCTTTCACCTTCATCAAGCAAACCATCAATCCAAGGTAGTAGCTTTTTAGCTGCGTGATCAGTGTGAAGCATCACTGCTACTTCATAATGTGCTGCCACTGAATGTACATATCTTGCAGCACTTACCGCCCCAAGCACAGCTGATTGTTGCTCTGGTAAAGATAAGCTTTTACCACAAAAAAATTGTGCTCCACCATTAGAAAGCTGAATAATAACGGGCGAGTTTTTCTTTTTAGCAGCTTCTAGCGTCGCATTAATAGATGTTGTACTAACAACATTTACCGCTGGCAAAGCATATTGATGTGTACGTGCATGCTCGTACACAGCACTTACTTCGTCGCCAACGATTACGCCTGGTAGTATTGTTGGGGCTAAATAATTCATTTATGAAATCCTTTCTATTTTAAAGCCTGGATACAAGAATCAGTAATTGCTTGCCAATTTTCTTGTTCAACCCATTCTTTTTTCGCTATCCAAGTACCGCCAACGGCGAATACATTATTTAAAGAAAGATAGTCCATTTTGTTACTTTCGCTAACGCCACCTGTAGGACAAAAGCTGACTGCTCTAAATACTGACGACACAGCTGACACAAAAGGAGCGCCACCAGCAAGCGATGCTGGGAATAATTTTTGCTCTTCAAAGCCATACTCAAGCGCCATTAAAATATCACCGGTGTTTGATACACCAGGAAGTACCGGCACATTACATTTAGCAAGTGCTTCAAGTAACGTAGGAGACACCGCTGGGGTTACAATAAAATCAGAACCCGCTTCAAGTGCTTGCTCCAAAATATCAGTATTGATGACTGTCCCTGCACCTACTTTTAGCTCAGGCACCTGTGCTTTAATAGCTTTTAATGCCTCTATTGATGCCTCTGTTCTTAGCACTACTTCAACTAAAGTAAGCCCAGCATTGGCCATAGCTTTCGCTATTTGAACACCTTGCTCTGGAGTATCTGCTTGAATTATAGGTAGCAGTGTTTGTCCTGCCATAAGTTCAGAAAAGCGAGTCATAACGTTGTTCCTTTATAAAAAGTAATGCGGCCGAGGTATAGCGGCCTTTAATGTTTAATTATTTTGTTATACCAATTGCATTAAATTAATGAGCTATTATAGCGACAAGAAAATAGCTCAATAACAAGGCTAAAATTATGATACATAGTTGCTCTATATAAATAATTTTTAACGTAGTTAGTGAGTTATTTAATACGCTAAGGTGATCATGTTTTTAATAAAATTGGTATCACATGCCAGCTTCAGCCATTGCTAGCTGAAATATATCTTTTGGAGCAATAGCACCTGGTTGCTGTATAACAGTCCCTGCCGCTTTTGCAGCAAGTTGCACGGCACTTGAAATTGATTTATCAGATAAACGTGCACCTAAGTAAACACCGTTAAAGGCATCGCCTGCGGATGTCGTATCTACAACATTTGTTACCGGTATTATGGTGTGGCTTTGAAGCGTATCGCCCTCTTTTGTCACTACCGATTCAGGGCCATTTTTAACAACAATTTCTTCAATTTGGTAAGGCTTTAAATATTCAACAACTGCTTCTACGCTATGAACGCCATAAAGTGTTGTTAAATCTTCAACGCCTGGTAGGGTAATATCTGCAAACGTAAAGGCTAAATGATATTGCTCTTTTGTTTCCTCTACACTATTCCACAAACGTGCTCTATAGTTAGGATCAAAAACGATTTTAACCCCAGCATCTTTAAGCTGCTTTACAACTTTCCAAAAGTCTTCACGTGCACTTTCTTCAATTATTGCTAATGAAATCCCTGAAAAGAAAAACATATCACCTTGGCTAAGCTGCTCGAGTGCATCAGCATCTAAAAAATCAACAACCTTTTTAGCTGCAGAATCATTGCGCCAATAAATAAAGCTACGCTCACCATGCTCATCAGTTTCTATGTAGTACATACCAGGTACTTTGGTGTCGTGAGCAAATACAAGTTGCGTATTTATTTGTTCACTCTCAAAGCGTTCTAGCATTTTTTTACTTAAATTATCTTGACCTAAAGCCGTAACAACCGAAGTAGTAACCTGCGGGAAGCAACGTTTTAAATACACTGCAGAATTATAAACATCGCCTGCAAATGATTGGTGCAGTGTTGCCGCGCTCATAGCTCTAAGCTCGACCATGCATTCACCGATAAAGTAAATATTTTTCATCTTGGAAGTTACCCTATGTAGTTAACTGCTATGCACATATACAAAATATGTTGGCATAGCAGTTATTATCTAGATTATTGAGGCTTTTTAAGAGGTTCTATTTTTGGAATTAAAATCCAAACAGCTGCCATTGCAATGATGGCTAAAGAAGCACCAATTACAAATGCTGGTGTGTAGTTACCATCAGCAGTAAGAAAAGGTACTAGCGATGTAAGACCTACAGCACCAAGCTTTGCCGCCATACCAGAAAAACCTGATAATGTACCCACTGCTTTTTTACCTAACAAATCACTTGGTAGTGTTTGCACGTTACCAATTGCAGTTTGAAAACCAAATAAGATAACAGCCATAATTAGTACCGCTGTTGTTGGTCCGCCTGGATTTGCCATTGCAAGTAGCGCTGGTAACATAATTAAACAACCCAGCGTAATAGTAAGCTTACGTGTTTTATCTGTATTCCAACCTGCTTTGAGTCGATTTTGAGCCAATAAGCCACCAAACCAAGCACCAAACATAGCGCCAACATAAGGTACCCAACCGTATATACCAATAGATTTAACATCCATGCCGTATACTTCGTTTAGGTAAATAGGGATCCAAAAAACAAATAACCACCAAATTGGGTCAATTGCGGCAGAGGCAATGATTACACCCCAGCTTTGCTTACGAGAAAGTAACTCAGCAGTTGTAGGGTTATATTCCTCTTCGTCTTCACCAGTTACATCACCGTTGTCATCAACACGTCTTTGACCCGTTAAGATATATTCACGTTCTTCGGCAGTCAGCCAAGGATGTGAGCTAGGCGGTGCTTTAACTAAAATTAACCATGGAACTAACCAAAGGAAACCTAATGCACCAACAAAAACAAACACCATTTGCCAGCTAAAGTAGATAGTTAAATAAGCAATTAAAGGAATAGCAATAATGCCACCAATTGCGGCGCCAGAGTTAAAAATACCCTGTGCTAAAGCACGTTCTTTAGTAGGGAACCATTCTGCGTTACCTTTAGCTGCACCAGGCCAGTTACCGGCTTCTGCTACACCTAAGATTGCGCGAAAAATACTAAGACTGAGTACACCTTGTGCAAATGCATGCGCAACGGTTGCAATAGACCAAACACCTATTGATAGTACAAAACCGAAGCGTGTGCCCACCCAGTCAAATATTTTACCAAAGATTGCCTGACCAAATGCATAAGCAAATACAAACACAATAGAAATATTAGCGTATATTTGTTTGCGTTCTAGCGCTGATTCATCAGGAAATAAATCTTCAACAATGTCCGGCCAAAGCACACTAAGTGCTTGGCGGTCGATATAGTTAATAATGGTAGCTAGCGCTATTAGCGCTATAACCCACCAACGTAAGCCTTTAAGTTGCATAATTAATCCTCAAGAAAGTCTTCACGCGCTGGGCTAAAAGTATCAATCAGGATTCCGCCTGTTGGGCAGGTAGCTCCATGATCAGCAAATGGTGGGATTAAGCAGCTATCACCCGGTTTTAAGATTTTAGTTACGCCATCAATGTTAAAGTGAAACTCACCTTCAACAACATACGTTACTTGAGAATGTCTGTGAGCATGGTTATAACCAATAGCCCCTTTCTCAAACCAAATTTTAACAGCCATTAGCTCTTCGTTATAACCTAGCATTTGACGTTTTAGACCATTTCCTAAGTCTTCAATTTCGGTCTCGTTACCAAATGAAAAGTTTGCGCTTTGCTTTTGCATCCTATTTACTCCTGATTATTGTTCATCATATAAACGCCTAATCGGCCATTTAAAGTGAACTCTTTATTTTGATAATTGAATGTGTTTTTAGCTGATGTTTGTGCTTTATTAATTGCCACTAAATATGAGTTGCCTTTAATATCAAGTTCAACAAGTGTTAAATCGCCCTGCTGACTATATTCAAGCTTTGTAACTCGACTAACAGCTTCTAGGGTATATTCTTTACTTGGGTTGTACTCACCATGTGGCTCTAATACAGATATAAACTTATGTTGCTTTTGACCCTCAACACGACGAATAAAACCATTTTCGTTGCGTAAATTAAAGTGAGGGTCATTTGCGCCTATTTGAGTAAACAAGAAAGACTCATCACCTTTTACCAAGCTCGTTTGCGTATAAAAACGACCATTTTCGTTTAGCCACGTTACTTTAGCTAAACCACCTTCAGGTTGCGCTTGAGCTTTAAGCCATAAATGTTGGTAGCCATTTTTAGTACCTAGCGCAGACAGCTGCGTTGCATTTGCTTTTAACTCAAAGCTGGTATCGATAAGCTGACCTTTATAATGTAAAGGCAGGTCAAGCTGATGCGCTTTATTTGCAGCAACATCAAATATATCAAGTGCAACTGTGCTTTGTAGTTCAGGTAAGTTAATAAGTGCAAGCGTACGCTCAAGATCAACGCCTTTATAAGCTGTGCTTATTTCGCCGCTTGAAACCGTGCCGTATTTATTTGTTTCGAAAAAGTTAAGTGTAGGGTAATTACTATTTCCTACTTCAACATTTGCATTAAAATGCGTTGTTTCGTCAACCACTACCGTATTGTGCGCAACAGTGTGTTTAGCGTAAGTTTCGTTTTCAGGTAAATAACGACCGCCGTATTTAGCTTCTACATTTAAAAAACGTGCTGCGCCATAATCAGATACAATTTCATTTCCGTTGTCGTAAAACTGCCATGTTAATTTATCAAAATGACCATGGCCCAAACCTTGTGCAGCAGGTTTAAACAGCAGTGCTTGATCGCCACCTACCTGCGTTCTCATTACAACTAGAGCACCTTGTTTACCGTCATTACCATCACCGAAGGCAACAGATTTAAACGAATAAGGTTTTGCCATGTTGTTATCAAGTGCTTGAGCTACTTTTAGTCCATCACCAGAGAGAATTATTTGGTCTTGTTGCTTAGCAATATCTAAATAACCTGCATCGTTGGTTAAGCCATACGCTGCCGTTACCCCATTTACTAACTCAATGGTATCGATGCCTTTACTTTTTATTGCATCGTTAATTGGGAAGAACAAACCGTTGTAGCTAAGTTGAATCGTCGTATCAATCGCTTTTAATAATATGCCATCGCGATATTCAAAGATTTTTCGTTGTGGTTCGTTGTTTTCAATCGCTTTAGCAAACGTTACAAATGGTAATAGTGCAAAGCGTTGATAGTAAGGACCTTCGTTATAGTAACCTTGTGGTGAAAACAGCATCTCTAGCTGCTTAATAAAGCCACCCTTACCCGATTTTTCTAAATCGTATAATGATTTTTCTACCCACTCAGGTTCGCCTAATACATACCCTGCCATGCCAACACCCGCTGTTGCCCATGTTCCATGGTTATGTACTTTATTAAATGTAGACGGTTGGCCTACAGATGTGAACAACGAAACAGGACGTAGTAAGTCATTTTCAATTGTTTTAATATTATCGGCATTTAACGAGTCATGAATTAGATCATAAGCTTGTATTGTGTACACAAGCCACATTGCTTCATTTAGGCTTTGCCAAAAAAACTTACCTGGATTTTGCGAGTCCATTTTACGTTTTGGATGCAGACCAAGCGTTGGGTATAATTTTGCATACTCAAGCAACATATCACGTACATAGTTTGCGTATTTATCATCTTGGCTTAATTGATAAATAATGCCCGCGTTGTACATAAGTTGATAATTTTTCTTATGGCGCTCATGTGTATAACCACCACCGCCATCTTTTGGAACTGGTACAGTGATAGGCTGTGCAATTTGTTCATCTACTTGGGCTTTTAGCGATTCAAACGCAGTAGCAAACTTTGTGCTACCGTTGCTACTAATTGCTTGGCGCATTTGCTTAACATCATCAGTAGTAATCACTAAGTTTGGGTGCGCTGCATGCGCCCCCAATGATGTAAGTAATGTAAGTGCAGCTACAGCAGCTATTTTAAAGCGTGTTTGGCATTTTAATAAGTACATAGTATTTACCCTGCCTTATTTAAAACGTTGTTATTTTTTAATACTGCCGTGTGCGGGCCTTTAACTCTTAACTCTTTAACAGTTGGTGCTTTAGTTGCATCAAATGTATTGCCTGAGATTTCAGTTTTAGGCTCGCCTACTGTGTGCTCTACAATAATAGGAGCAGATTTAACAAATTTATTATCTTTGATATTAGTAACCTGAACACCGTGAACATAAATGCTCGCTTGCTCTTTGTTACGCTTACCAAGGCCAACGTTATTAAGCGCGTTATTTGTCATTTCAAAATGAGGGCCAAATGTACTTTCATCAGTGCCACCACGGTAAAGCTTAACTATGCCGCCTTTTACATCATTAAATGTATTATCATTTACAATAACGTATTCCGCGTTATAAACACCTAAGTCTTCAATTTCAGTATTTAGGCGTAAAATGTCACCTGTTACTGTATTAAAGGTATTACCTGTAACAATAATTTCGTCAGCCATTGCACCTTTACCAGTGATAAAGAAATGGAATGAATGATTAATATCTAAAGCATTTAACTCTGAGTTGGTCATTACAAAGCGGTAATTATCAACCATACCCCATTTTTGCGTACGAACAATGCTGTTACCTATTGCATCTGGCGCGTTTTCACCTGAAATTGATAAACCATCTAGTTTTAAGCTGCCGCCATCATGTATTTCAAACAAGGTAGAGCGTTGAAAAGTAAGTTTAGACTTTGTGTTCTGCTTTGCTTTAATTGTCAACGTTTTATCAATTTTAACCAGTTTAGACACATCATACTGGCCAGGCGCTAGTTCTAGTACATCGCCCGACTCTGCATTATCAATAGCATCTAGTAATGCACTTACATCAGCTTTAACAGAATGTGTCTTACCAGAATCAAAATCAACTAAAGCAGGTACTTTTGCATACCAACTAACACCGGTATCTTCTTTTTTAAGTACTTTTAAATCGCGCTTTGCACCTACATTTAAACTTTTAGAGGTTGGGTAAAGTAGACCATTACTTGCTTTTTCAAGCGTGATTTTTTCTTTTTTTACACCGTACGTTAGCTCAGAAAGCACTTTTGTATCTGCAATGTTGTTACTTAATACTAACCCACTTACATCGTCGAATGTTGTAAATGGCTGTTCACCATCTTGGTTTATGATTAAGTTGTTTTTCATTACGCTATTTTTTGGGGCTGCGCTACGCTCAGCATCGCTACCTGCAGCAAGTTGAATATGACGCACATTTATAAATGTGTTGTTTTCAATCGTCGCATTTTCTACTTGGTGATAACGATTAATAGATGAATTTGGTACGCCGTTCATTACAGTAAAACCACTGCCAAAACGATAGCCTGTTAGGCCTTGTAGGTAGTTATTTCTTACAATTTGATCTTTATTGATAACGCGGATACCACCTGTGTGATCAACACCATTACCAATAAAGATATTTTCTTCTATAAGATTGCCGTTACCATGGCGCAGCGTTAATGTACCGCGCGCTTCATAAAATACGTTATTACGAAGGATGTTTTTACCTGACTTAACCGAAACAATTTCTACTTCACCATTGGTACGTTCAAAGTAATTATTTTCAACCAATGTATGCGAATCAGTTAGTGAGTAATGGCTTGTGCCAATACGCAGGGTTTCACCACCGTTAGAACCAAAAGTTGGACGGTAGCCAAAATAGTTGTTATCTATACGATGATAGTTTTCCTGGCTTGCTTTAGTGTTTAAACGAACAGCAACTGTCACACCTTTATTTCGTTTGCCAACTAAATGACTATGATCAAAGCGGTTATGTTGTCCATATAAGGCAACCCAATAATCAGACTCTCGCTTGTCTGGATTACTGTAATTATCGATTACTGTTTGAGTAACTCGTGAATTGTAGGCTAATTCATTTTTATTTTTACGAAATTCTATTACAGCTGAGCTCGGTGTGTAGCCGTTTTTAAATACTAAACCAGAAGCTTCAAGGTATTTACCTGCAAGTCTTAGATTAGATTGACCTGATAGAATTACTTTTCCGTTAGTTTCAGCGGTTAATATAATAGGAGAGTTTTTTGTACCTTGGCCTTCAAGTAAAATTTCGAAGTCGGACCAAGTACCATTTTTAAGTACTACTTTGTCGCCAGCAACTAGATTAGCTGCGATATCATTAAAAGCTTGTTTATTTTCTATAAAATAATCTTTGGCCGCTACTTGTGTGGATATGCAACCGATGAGAACTAGACTAAGCTTTATTGTATTAATCAAACGCATAGTTAACTCTTTTTCGTTGTGACTGAAAGTAGTGCTTCATCAGAATTAAAAAAAGCTGACATTGCACAAAGACTTTAGTCAATTGGTGTCATGTGTGTTAAAGCGCTTTAAGTTAAAGCTCAAAGCGCTCAATAAGGTCGAGAAGTATTACTTTTCTAACTTTTTGAAGTAATCAAAAATTTCAGGAACGTTACCTTGACCCATACCAGCGTCAAACGCTGCTTGTAGGTTAGCTGATGAACCTTCAGCGATTTTTGATTCAGTACCTAGGTCTTCTACCATTTGTAGGAAGTAGCCTAAATCTTTGTTTGCATTAGCAATCGAGAAACCAAGGTCGCTAACATTATCAACTGCATAGTTTTTACAAAATTGCATAAATGGTGAGTTAGATGGGCCAGTCGACATAATGTCGAAAAGTTGTTGACGGTCAACACCAGCAAGCTCTGCCACTGCAAATGCTTGTGACATAGCACATACTGTCGTCATGCCCATGAAGTTGTTGATAAGCTTAGTTGTATGACCTGCACCTAGCTCGCCAAGATGGAAAACGTTTTCACCTTGATCTTCAAGTACTGGTTTAACTTTATTGAATGTATCAATATCGCCTGCAGCCATAATGTTTAAAAGACCATCTTTAGCATGTGCTGGTGTACGACCTAGTGGCGCGTCGATCATGCCTGCGCCTTTAGCTGCTAAATCAGCACCAATTTTTTTAGTAGATGATGGGATAGAAGTACCAAAATCAACTAATACTGCACCTTCTTTAATACCCGCTAGGATACCGTCTTCTGCGTAAACAATTTTTTCTACAACGGCAGACGTTGTAAGACAAAACATAACAATATCTGAACCTTCAGCTAGCTCTTTTGCAGTGCTTGCTGTTTTTGCGCCTCTAGCAACACATGCTGCAACCGCATCTTTGCTAAGGTCCATAACAATTAGCTCATAGCCTTTGTTTTGTAAATTTTCGGCCATGTTGCCGCCCATTAAGCCTAAGCCGATGAAACCGATGACTGGTTTTGACATGAATAACTCCTAAATATGTGGCGCATACTTTTATAAGAACAAGTAAAATTTACTCTATAAATACGCTGTGTCTTTTGTTTCAATTTGTAGAGTAACTTTAAGCTTGAGTTATTTATAAATTAACCTGTGCAAAACGTAACTCTGATTAATTACCAATACATTGTACTCACTCAAACCAAGCAACTTACCAATTGGTATGCAAAAACTGTATTACCATACGACTTTTTTGTCAACCAATAAGTTGACCAAGCAAACGCCACATTTTTAAAAATTACACAAAATTAATTTAATATCCTATTAAAACAAACGGTTATATATCAACAGCACAATTAAGCAAAGGTTAACTTTTGTTGAACAATCAGTAACTTTTTTTATACTAATAGGTTGACCAATAATTGAGTACTGGTTATTTAAACATCCAAAATTTAATAAAATGATTCATTAATTGGTAATTTATAAAGGTCGAACTCAAACTGTTTTAAGCCCACTCTCATATTAAGGTTGTGATTTATATGTAATGCCTACATATATGGCTAATACATATAACCCCCCTAAAACGCGCTTAATAATAGCGCTTAGTTAAAAATACTCTTAACTTTGAATAAATAACTAAAGGAACTAAAAATGCGTTTATTACATACTATGCTTCGTGTAGCGGATTTGGATAAATCAATTGCTTTTTATACTGAAATATTAGGTATGAAAGAATTACGCAGAGCTGATAACAGTGAATACAGATACACTCTTGCCTTTGTTGGATATGGCGACGAAGCAGATAACACAGTATTAGAGCTAACTTATAACTGGGACGAGGATAGCTACGACCTAGGTAATGGATATGGTCATATTGCTATTGAGTTTGATGATATTTACAAAGCATGTGCAGATATTAAAGCTGCTGGTGGCAATGTAAGCCGTGAACCAGGGCCTGTAAAAGGCGGTACTACTGAAATTGCTTTTGTAAAAGACCCAGATGGCTATGCAATTGAGTTAATTCAGAAAAAAGAAGACATGAGTAAATTTTAAATTACTTAACAACTAATTCAAGTTATAACAATTTGCTTAATGCCAATCTGCTTATATATGGGGTCTATTTAACGTTAAAAAAATTACGCTAGAACTAGGCAAAATTTTTGTATCTAGTTGTTCTAAATAAAAAATTTTTATCGACGTAATAGTGCAATTTAATTCGTTAAATTGATCAAAGATTTATGCTGGTTGGTATAACTATGGAGAGGTTTAATTTTATATATTGTTCAAATGGTTATGCAGATTGGTATTAAATAAAAGGTGCTTTGCAGCACCTTTTTTTAACGTAACTGACTATCTTTACTACCACGCCTATTGAACGATTTAGCGCTAGCACCATTACCTTCTATTGCAGCTTGACATGCAACACAGTAGCGAACTCCTGGTAGCGCGAGCCTTCGTGCTTGTGGGATTTTTTCATCGCACTCGTCACATAGCTCAGCACTTGCACCAGATATTAAATTGCTTCTTGCATACTGTACGGCATCGTTAACACTTGCATCAATTTGATCTTGAATTGCACCGTCTCGTGCCCATCCACTTGCCATAAATCCTCCTAATAAAGTTGGATGTTTAAATTTATGCTACCAAATTGAATCTTTATAAGTACTGAATAATAAAGCTAGGAATGGGGTGTTATTTGAAGGCTTCAACTATAAAACTATATTTTATATCTAAAGAAAGACGCTGTAGTTGCTCCCTGTAATCTACTTTCAAAAAGATCAACACTCTAAGATCAGGCAAAAAAAAGCAGCTAAAAAAGCTGCTTTGTAATTCTAATTATTTATTTAAATATTAAAGGCTGTAATCAACAACCTTCATGCCTAATTTTTCAAGCTCTGGGCGAAGTGTTTTAGCATCACCCACTACTAAATAAATCATATCTTTAGTGTTTAAGTGTTTTTTAGCTAAGGCGTTAACTTCTTCTTTGCTAATATTGCTAACAATCTCATTTCTTTCTTTTACAAAGCTAGGTTTTAAATCGAACTCTAATATTTGTGCTAAAAAGCCAAGTTTTGCATTAGGCGTTTCGTATTTAAGCGCATCTTTTTGATTGATAGCTTTACGCATAAACATAAGCTCTTCATCAGTGACACCGTTTTGAGCATAGTTATTAAGCTCATTAGTAAACTCTGTAATAGACGCTGCAGTAGAGTCGGCTCTCACCGCTGCAGAAGCTGTAAAGCCACCTGATGTTTTATCACCCCAAAAACGAGAGCGAGCACCGTAAGTGTAGCCTTTATCTTCTCGTAAATTTAGATTGATACGGCTGTTAAACGTGCCACCAAATGCAAAGTTCATTAAGTTAGCTTTAAAAAACTCACCAGTAATGTCTTCAACCATATCGCGTTTACCAATACGAATTTCTGATTGAGGGGCATCTGGTTTATCTACAAGATAAATGACATTAGTTTCTACTTTAGGTTCACTGAAATCAACAGTAACTGGGCTCGATTTACCTTGCCAGTTTGCAAGTGTAGCTTTAACCTTTGGCTCAATTGTTGACTCTTTTAAATCAGAAACAATAATGACTTGCGCGCCTTGTGGTTTAAAGTTTGCGTTATAAAAAGCTTTAACGTCATCTAATGTAATAGCCTCAATACTATTAAGCGTTCCAGTACTTGGAAGTGCAGCTATATTGTCGCCATATAGTAATTTGCTGTATGTATTAGATGCTAAATACCCTGCATCCTTCATTGAATGTTGAATATTTTGAATGATTTGCTTTTTATTACGCTCAAAGTCATCGGCATTAAATGCTGGTTTAAATAATTTCTCTTCAACAAGCTTTAGCGTTGCATCTACATTTTTAGTTAAGCTAGAAACATACACATTTGTATGTGTTTTGTCTGAGTAGATACTTACCTGGCTACCCAGTTTTTCAAGCGCGTTACTCATTTGCTCTGTAGTGTAGTTTTGCGTTGACTCGCTCATTAACGATGCAGTCATTGACGATAAACCCACTTTACTAGCTTGCTCATTATACAAGCCACCCGGAACTTTAATGAAAATAGCGGTGGTTGGCGTTTCTGTACTTTGCGTACCTAATATTTTAATACCGTTTTCGGTCTTAGTTTGCCAAAGAGAAGGAACATCAACAGCAGGATTTGCGCCGGCTACAGGGTGAATACTTCGATCAAATGTATCAACAGCTCTTCGTGCTACTAAATCATCAGCTGAAGTTGTAGATGGACCTCCAAAATCATGCGCTTTAGGCGTAAAGTTATCTGGGGCAGCTATAAGTTGAGTTTGACCTTCTGGCACAACACTCATAATAACGGCAGATTTACCTTTGATATATTGATTAAAAACACGCATAACATCAGCTTTTGTAACTTTGTTATAACGTGCAATCTCATCTTTAGCTGAGTTTGGGTTACCTGTAAACGTTTCAGATGCGGCTAGTTGAGAAACTTTTCCTGATACGCTTTGCAGACCAAAAATTGCACCTGACTCTATTTTAGCTTTTACTTTATCTAAATCATCTTGTGTAACGCCACGCTCTTCAAATTCAACAAATGAATCACGAATGATTTTTTCCATATCAGCTAACGTTTTCCCTGCTGTAGGATTTGGTAAAGCATAAAGACTAATTGAACACGCTAACTCTTGGCATGGATGATTTGCACTTGCTTGAACAGCAAGTTGAGTTTTAACTAGGTTTTTGTATAGTAGTGAATTATTACCTCCACCTAATATTTCAGCAAGTATATCAAGAGGTGCTTCATCTTCAGAGCGAGCATAAGTCGTTGGGAAACTCATACTTAATAAAGGTAAGTGAACCTTATCTTCCATTGAAATATATCTATCAGCATCTAGTATTACAGCTGTTTTTTCAACTTTAGGTATTTCAGGACCTTTTGGGATTGGTGCAAAGTATTTAGTAACTAATGGCAGTATTTCATTAGCGTTGATGTCACCACCAATGGTAAGCGTTGCATTATTTGGTCCGTACCATTTTAAAAAGAATGCTTTTAAATCATTTACATTTACGCGATTTAAATCGTCCATAAAACCAATTACAGGCCATGAATATGGATGGCCGTCTGGATACATCGCTTGAGCAACACGTTCACCTAAACGACCATAAGGGCGATTATCAACACGTTGGCCGCGCTCATTTTTTACTGTTTCGCGTTGTACTTCAAATTTTTCTTGGGTTACAGCATCGAGTAAAAAGCCCATTCGGTCAGCTTCTAGCCACAACATCTTTTCTAATTGATTTACAGGTACTGTTTCAAAATAATTTGTTCTATCAGAGTTAGTAGTACCATTTAAAGTACCGCCTGCTTCAGATATTATTTTAAAATGTTCCTCATCAGCAACATTCTCTGATCCTTGAAACATCATATGCTCAAAAAAGTGAGCAAAGCCTGACTTACCCAACTCTTCGCGAGCAGAACCAACGTGGTATGTTACATCAACGTGTACTAAGGGATCTGAATGATCCTCATGCACAATTACAGTTAAACCGTTATCTAGTTTATATTTTTTATACGGTATGTTGATTTCACCTGCATTAGATTTCACTGATTCAATAAGTGTAACGCCAGGAATTGATGTTTCTGTAACAATATTTTTATCAATAGCTTGAGTTGAGCTATTACATGCAGCCAACCCTGATGCAAGTAAAACAGCAAGTGCAATTTTTGTGAGTTTCATTTTTTAGTCCATATTTAAATTAACTCAATGAGTTTAAAGACTAATTAAAAGTACAACAAGGAATATGGAGCGATTATGGGTTTGGTTTTGTAACAAAGTGTAAATAGATTGATATAAAAATGAAGTATAAAATGAGGGTATTAATTTGTGGTTTTATTCTAATAACACTGCACTTTCCTATCTAAGTAGTAAATGACATATCTAAGAGATTGGTACTCTTGATAACGTCGTGCATAGAGAGTGCGGTGTCACACTGCTTTACACAATACTTAAAATAAGTAAGTGGCGTCCCCAAGGGGATTCGAACCCCTGTTACCGCCGTGAAAGGGCGGTGTCCTAGGCCTCTAGACGATGGGGACACATAAATGTGTCACTAGGACAACTGAATTTTTAG
>NZ_JACJEK010000007.1:0-206494 GCF_014164015.1 Pseudoalteromonas sp. SR41-1 | reverse complement strand
CCGTGAAAGGGCGGTGTCCTAGGCCTCTAGACGATGGGGACACATAAATGTGTCACTAGGACAACTGAATTTTTAGACTCGTTTCAGGCGAGCTTTCTTAATAACACTACACTTCCCTATTAAAAATAAGTAAGTGGCGTCCCCAAGGGGATTCGAACCCCTGTTACCGCCGTGAAAGGGCGGTGTCCTAGGCCTCTAGACGATGGGGACACATAAATGTGTCACTAGGACAGTTGATAAGTTTAACTCACATCATGAGCTTTAAGGTAATTGCGTTTAATACAAGTAAAGACTCGGGCTTTAATTGTGACGCTATTTTCTCGGTAAAACCGCCTTTAACTAATAAAAGTTAAGTGGCGTCCCCAAGGGGATTCGAACCCCTGTTACCGCCGTGAAAGGGCGGTGTCCTAGGCCTCTAGACGATGGGGACACAGAAAACTGCTACCCTAGGACAAAACACTAATTTTTGGTGGAGCCATGCGGGATCGAACCGCAGACCTCTTCACTGCCAGCGAAGCGCTCTCCCAGCTGAGCTATGGCCCCAACTTAATCAATACCCACCGTGATAAACACATCGTGTATCGCTTAGTGCGGGGCGCATTCTATGCACCACCCAAAATAAAGTCAACAGTTTTTTACCTAGCTTTATTTAAATGGTTTAATTTTCAACAAACTGGCTATCAAGCGTGCTAAAAAATACAATTTGAATAAGATTCAAGCCCTACTGCTTATAATAACATCACTATATTGCAGCGAATACTCAATAGCCCCCACTCCCCCATTTAATGAAACAAAATTGCATCAAAGCAAAGGTATACATTTATATGCAAATTAAACTTATCTATAAACTACCAATTAAGGCCCCGCCAATCGCCTTAATCTTTTAAAAGTTACAATTGCTTATAATAACCAAAACTTAAATGTGGGTTTGAGAGTACCCGCAGCCTTTACTTGCTTAATAACCAGCGTAACTCGTACTAAAAAATTCGATTATTGTTTGAAGAGCATTTTTAAAAGAGCACTGTTGCTTCGTAATTCTATGTATAAAACTTCAAGGCGCGTTGATCTTTGGTGGGTGAAGCGGAAGCTTTGCTCGGCTTTTACTTGGCCCACTAGGTTACAAACCTCGCGCCACGATTTAATCGTCCCTAGATTGAACAAATTTGAATCCACAAAGGTCAACACGCCCTAGTTATATGTGATCTATTTAGTCTTAACCCGAAGCTAGTAGCGAGGAATACGTATTTACGAGATGGCTAGGTTGGCTTATAAAAATAAAGTAAGTACAAAAATAGAGTTTAGAATGCTGAAATAGCATTTATTTTGGGAAGTTTAGATTAAATTCATTTTTAAAGGACCACTCTATTCACTAAATAACTCGCCCTAATATTAATCGATCTTGCTCATAATCATAAAAACGACTCCAGTAAAAAAACAATGAGTATCGTAAAACTAAATTTAAGGTTAATAAAATACAATTCCCTACTCACTTTTAGGTGCTTAATTGAACTGCAATATCAAATTTGATGATAAAATAGACTTCAACCATATCCTATTGTTTATAAAACCTTCATTCAGCACATTTTTATCATTCAAGTGTTGACACATTTCCAACTCTATCTATAATAGCGCCCCACAACAACGCAGCAATGCAATGTTGTTTAGATGTGGGTGATTAGCTCAGTTGGGAGAGCATCGCCCTTACAAGGCGAGGGTCACTGGTTCAAGTCCAGTATCACCCACCACTTTTTAGTTAAAGTGTTCACATCTAAATTCTATATGGGTCATAAGCTCAGTTAGAAAATAGAGAGCATTACCGCTACTAACAAGTAACGGCAAAGTTCACTGGTTAAAGTCCAGTACAATTTATTTAATAGTAGCGTTTTAAATTATATGTGGGTGATTAGCTCAGTTGGGAGAGCATCGCCCTTACAAGGCGAGGGTCACTGGTTCAAGTCCAGTATCACCCACCACATATAAAACCTATTACTATATTAATAGTCGTGTTTTAAAATTGTAATATGGGTCGTTAGCTCAGTTACAAGAAAAGAGAGCATCACCGCCTTTTATAAAAGATGGCGAGGTTCACTGGTTAAAGTCCAGTACTATCTATATCGGTAGTAGCATGTAATATGGGTCGTTAGCTCAGTTGGGAGAGCATCGCCCTTACAAGGCGAGGGTCACTGGTTCAAGTCCAGTACGACCCACCATTTTTTAAATGGTGCATATTACAAAAAATCTAAATGGGTCGTTAGCTCAGTTAGAAAAAGAGAGCATAACCGCTATTTACAAGTAACGGCGAGGTTCACTGGTTAAAGTCCAGTACTATTTATTTTAATAGTAGCGTTTTAATTTATATGTGGGTGATTAGCTCAGTTGGGAGAGCATCGCCCTTACAAGGCGAGGGTCACTGGTTCAAGTCCAGTATCACCCACCACATATAAACCTATTATTATATCAATAGTCGCGTTTTAAAATTTAATATGGGTCGTTAGCTCAGTTGGGAGAGCATCGCCCTTACAAGGCGAGGGTCACTGGTTCAAGTCCAGTACGACCCACCATTCCTAGAATGGTGCATATTAAAATGTAATTTGGGTGATTAGCTCAGTTGGGAGAGCATCGCCCTTACAAGGCGAGGGTCACTGGTTCAAGTCCAGTATCACCCACCAAATTACATCAAGCGGTTAATTGATAATAAAGAATTAAATAACAGGCATACCTATTATATGTGGGTGATTAGCTCAGTTGGGAGAGCATCGCCCTTACAAGGCGAGGGTCACTGGTTCAAGTCCAGTATCACCCACCACATATAAATACCATCAGATAACTTCTCTAGTAATAACTCTTTCTTTTCATATTAAATACATTTAAGAACTTTATAAAATCTCAATATAAAAATCGTATGTAATTAACTTAGTCGTAAGAAAAAGAGCATCACCACCCTTTACAAATAATGGCGAGGGTCACTGGTATCAAGCCAAGTAATCACCCACCACATATAAATACCATTAAACAATTTCTCTAGTAATAACTTTTTCCCATATTAAATACGTTTAACTCCTATTTTTACCTTAAATATATTTCATATTTTTATTAAAATCTAAATTTCCATATCAAAGCACTCATCAAATATAGCGTTTCCATTTTACTTATTTGGTTTTTAATTATGTTATTCGGCTCAGTACTTTCGTAGTTAGATAAACGTATTAGGCAAAGTTAAGTACCTAATAAATACAGCTATCATTTAAATTCCCTTGTAAGGAGTTAAACTGTTGATTATAGTCTGTGTTAAATACAATTACGCTTAAGCCAATGCCAACTAAGATCTATTCAAAAGCCAAAATACTTATAGTAGAGGAGCAGCCACTTGCTCAAAGCTATATGAAACAATCGTTAGAAAGGCTTGGCTTTCGGCAGTTGCGCTTTGCTGATCATGCAAACTCTGCAAAAGAGCAGTGTTTAAGTGAAGAATTTGATCTAATAGTTTGCTCATTCAACTTAAACAAACACCAAGATGGCTACCAGCTTTATGAAGAGCTACGTGTAAAGCAGCTCATAAAAAGTTCGACTGGCTTTATTTTTATCTCAGCAGAAACAAGTGGCTCACTCGTTCATAGTGTTCTTGAGCTGCAGCCAGATGACTTTTTAGTTAAGCCTTTTACAGTACAAGAGCTTAAAACACGCATTGAACGAATCTTAAAGCGTAAACACGACTTACAAACAGTGTATTCATTAATTGATGATGGTAACGATTCAAAAGCTATTAAATTTATTGATACCGCTCTGGATAAAAAAAATAATAATTACAGTCCTATCCTACTTCGCTTAAAAGGCGATGCCCTACTTCGCTTAAAGCGTGCTCAAGATGCAAAAGACTTTTTTAAGTCTGTTCTCGATATTCAAAAATTTGCTTGGGCAAAAGTAGGTTTAGTAGAGGCACTTATAGCGAATAACGAACATATTTTGGCGCAGCGAATGCTCAAGACAATGTTAGAGCGCCAAGAAACTCGTTTAGTAGCCCTTGATTTGTTGGGCAGATTAGAAATAAAGCTAAATCAGTTTGAACTAGCACAAAGCTTTTTAAGTCAAGCAGCAGACATTGCACCGCGAAACATCACACGCCAAAAATCGTTAAGTAATGTGTCGCTAATTAATCACGACTACGAAAAAAGCTATTTAACTCAAAAAGATATAGCCACCTTTGCAAAGCACTCAATACACGACCACCCCGATGTATATTTAAATGCAGCACGTGCCGGTATCGACTTTGCGTTAACGACTGATCAAACTGATCAAATTCAACGAATTTCTAGACAAACAAATCAGTACATTAATGATTTAAAAAAACAGTTTCCTAATAATGCAAATCAAGCGCAAATTGATGTACTTAATGCACGACTTCATTACTTAAAAGACGAGCATCAAAAAGCGAAAAAGCTAATTGAGCAGCTTGATGACGACGATACTCATATCCGATCGGTTGATGGAGCACTTGATAAAGCAAAAGCATTTCATGAACTGGGGTTTCATCAGAAGGCGCAAACCTTATTCACACAAATAATTAGCCACTGTGAAAGACACCCTGCAGTTAGCGACACAACTTACTTGCGTTATATTCAGCAGCAACAAAGTGAGCGACGCGATATTAAAATGGGTCCAAAAGAGCTTAATAACCATGCCGTTAATCAATTTAATAAAGGGCAGTTAAATACTGCGCTGGAAGCTTTTACGCAAGCATTTAGAGTAATGCCTCGCAATCAGAGTATTGCACTTAATTTATTACAGTGCCTATTTGATTCAACCAAGCAATCTGGCAGCTCATTTAATATGGATCTTGCTAGAAGATGCTACGCCCTTCTTGATAAAACTAAATTACAAGCAGATCAGACGCAGCGTTTAGATAAGATTTTACATATAGCAAAAGAAATGAATTTAGATATTCAAAGCGCTAGTAAATAAAATATTAGATCTTTTTCATTGCTGCGGCATTAACGCAATAACGTAAACCTGTTGGTAATGGGCCATCTGGAAAAATATGGCCTAAGTGCGAATCGCATACGTTACAAACCACCTCTATGCGCTCCATACCATGACTTGTATCGTTTACATAACCAATCGCTTCAATTGTTGCAGGTTGCGTAAATGACGGCCAACCAGTGCCACTATCAAACTTTTCATCGGCATCAAACAATAGATTATCACAGCAAATACACACATACTTGCCAGGTTCGAGTAATGTACAACTACCCGAGCTATCTGGGCGCTCTGTTCCCTTCTTACGTGTTACGTAATATTCATCTTCTGATAGTTGCATCCGCCACTGCTCGTCAGTTTTGACTACTTTTTTACTTGGGGTAGGATTGCCGTTGGTGGCAAAGTTAATAACATCATTCCACTTCAACATAATAGCCTCATTGAATAGTTGATTAACCGTACTTAATAAATTTATAAGAAGTACGGTTAATTATTACGTTATTTAATACACTAAAGATCAGCTAAAGAGTGTTGACCGTTTAAAACTAAAACTCGTTCAATTTTAAAGGTAATCTCCTCAGCTAAAGGTAATATTTTGTTTTTCTGAGTCGGTAAGTATTCGTTTAATAAAACTATCTAGCTCTGCTTTTTTTACAGGTAAACTAACACTCATTTGGCGCTCGTTATTACTGTAAATAATTAGCTCATCATCCTTTGTTGTTATGCGTTCAATACTCTCAATAACTAACCAATTTGGACCATGCTTTTTATCAAAAAATCCCATCAAACTAAAAAGTAGTAAATGTTGGGCATCTCGCTGAATAAAATCCTCTAGCCTATTTCTTGATTTAAATAAGGGCGTTAGCCTATAAACGCTTGAGCAAAAAACAAATACCCACAACCCAAATAGCGCTTTAAACCACATAGACTCTAAAAGCTCAGTGCTAATCATTAAAATAATAAGCACTAACCCTATTAACGATATAGCTATCGCTATTTTTTTATTTACAGCGTCCACAACTAATCCCTTTTAAGTCGCTTTTTTTCTTCTGATGCTTTTTCTGTCGGCTCAGGCCAATCATTAAAAAAAACGGTTAAATAACGGCTTTTCACCAAATACCACAATACCCATAAAACAATCATCATTTGTACTGCTAAAAATGATGAAAATCGATAATGGCTATGCGCTGCCTGAATACTTAACCATGTTAAATCAACAACAGCACATAAAATAAGAGGCCAGCGCATATGTCGCCATATTTTTGCTAACTTATCGCTCGCACTGTGTGAATCTCGTGGTCTGCGTAAACAAAATAAAATAGTCGGTATTATTGCAATACTTCCAATTGCTATTGCGATAAAAAAATCATTTTTATTTTTAAAAAATAACGACATTAAATCCAGTTCAGGCCTGCGGCTTAAAGCCGCAATCACCCAAATAAAATAGCCACGTAAAAGCACCAGCAAACTTAAATGAAATGCTATAGGTGTACGGTAACTTCCGTACTTATCCCAGTATTCTGGCCCATATCGGCTCATTGTCGCTTTCCTAGCCATTATGCTTTTTAAGCAGCTCAATTAATTCATCTTCCGTGAGTATGTCGATACCTAAATCTTGCGCTTTAGTTAGTTTTGAACCTGCTTTTTCACCTGCGACTAACGCATCAGTTTTCGCTGATACGCTACCAGATACTTTAGCACCTAATTGCTGCAAGCGAGCTTTAGCATCATTGCGGTTAAGTGTATTAAGCGTGCCGGTAAGTACATATGTAAGTCCTGCGAGTGGTTGCTCTTGCTCAGAAGGCGCACTCAACGCTGGCCAGTTTACGCCTTGCTCTATAAGCGCATTAACAACTGCTAAATTATGCTCTTCATCAAAAAAGCCACGAACATGCGTTGCAACTATTTCGCCTACATCACTTACCTGCGTTAAACTATCAATGCTGGCATTTATTATATTTTCAAGGGTAAGGAAGTGATTAGCTAAATTTTGTGCTGTTGCCTCACCTGCTTCGCGAATACCTAATGAATATAAAAACTTAGCAAGCGTAGTGCCTTTCGCCTCTTCAAGGGCTGTTACTAAATTTTTCGCTGACTTAGGTCCCATTCGTTCAAGTGACTCAAAATGTCCTTGTTTTAAAACAAACAAATCAGCGGGTGTTTTTATAAGCTCTCTGTCTACCAGCTGATCAACAATTTTATCGCCAAGGCCGTCTATATCCAGCGCTTTGCGTGACGCAAAGTGTTTAATTGCTTGTTTGCGTTGTGCAGGACATACAAGCCCACCCGTACAACGAGCGACAGCTTCGCCTTCAACCTTTTCAACATGAGAGTCACATATAGGACAAGTTACTGGAAATTCGATATCTCTGGCATCATCAGGGCGGCGCTCAAGTACAACTTGCGTTATTTGTGGGATTACATCTCCAGCACGGCGAATAATAACTGTATCACCTACTTTTACACCCAAGCGTGCAATTTCATCACCATTATGTAGTGTTGCATTTGATACGGTAACACCACCAACAAAAACAGGCTCTAGGCGTGCAACTGGGGTAATAGCGCCAGTACGGCCCACCTGGAATTCGACATCCAGCAGTTGGGTTATTTCTTCTTGCGCGGGAAATTTATACGCTATAGCCCAGCGGGGAGCTCGTGCCACAAAGCCTAGACGCTCTTGTAAGGCCTTTTGGTTTATTTTTATTACTACGCCATCAATTTCATATTTGAGCTCACCACGGCGTGTTAAAATATCGCTGTAGTACTCAAGCGCGGCTTTAGGACCTTCAACTAATTTTGTTTCTGGGCACAGTGGCAACCCCCAATCAGTTAACTTTTCTAATTGCTGATAGTGATCCTCAGGAATACTGCCATCAGCTACAAGCCCGGTACTATAGGCATAAAACATGAGTGGGCGTTTAGCTGTAATTTTAGAGTCGAGTTGACGCAAACTCCCCGCGGCTGCATTACGCGGGTTAACAAATACTTTTTCACCGCGTTTTTGCGCTTCAGTATTTAATTTATCAAAGCCAGCGCTGTTCATAAATACTTCGCCGCGCACTTCAAGCTCTTTTGGGTAATCACCACGTAACTTAAGCGGTACATTACGAATGGTTTTAACATTTTGAGTAATGTTTTCACCGGTAAAGCCATCACCCCGCGTAGCCGCTTGTACAAGCACACCATCACGATAAATAATTGATACGGCTAATCCATCAAGTTTTGGCTCACAACAAAAAGTAAGCTCATCAGTACTCATTAAGCGCTCTTTTATACGACGATTAAACGCAGTGAATTCTTCTTCACTAAACGCGTTATCAAGCGATAACATGGGTACTTGGTGCGCTACTTGCTCAAATTTACTCAGTGCGGCACCGCCTACTTTTTGTGTCGGAGAGTCGGCGGTTAAAAATTCAGGGTGCTGCATCTCTAGTGCGCTTAATTCGCGTAATAACCTATCGTATTCAGAATCAGGAATACTGGGGGTGTCGAGCACATAATAGTTATAGTTGTGTTGCTCTAATGTAGTACGAAGATGATTAATTTGCTCACTAATGCTGCTAGACATTTAAACCTCAATAAACATAAAAAAAGCCACTTTGACGATTCACCGTCCAGTGGCTTATAAAAATATAATGTATGCGTTATTTACTCTGAAAAAGAACGAACCTGTTCAACATATTGCCTGATGCGCTCTACTGTCATTTCATTTCGCTCAGCATCTAAAATTTGTGCACCAAATTCATCCGCTAACTTTTTAGCTGCGCTGTGCAACATATTAAATGCCGCTAGACCATCGCCGTCGCACGGTAACGTCATAAATAAGCTTACCCCAGCGGTACTAAACTGTTCCATATTATCAATATCAAACGTACCTGGGTTATACATATTTACTAATCTAAATAAAACAGGGCCTTGGCCAGCCGGATCTAAGTGGCGATTAAAAAAACCTTCCTCAGAATATTTAAAACCTAAAGTATTAACTGCTGGTAATAATTTACTGCCCTGCATACTAAGCTCTTCTGGCATTTGAATATGCACAATAACAAAGTCAGACATTTGAGTAGGCGCTTCTTCAGCACTTTGATCTTTTGTTTCAAGATCATCAACTATCTCTAGGTCGTCTTCAATTGGTGTTTCTGGCACGCTTGTATCAATTTGCGGCTCATTTGCATCAAAGTTAAGCTCGCCAAATTGTGGCTCATCACGTTCGTCTTGCATTGGCTCTTTTGGCTCAGCCTCAGTACGAAACGGTTTAGATGAAGCTGGTGCGCTTTGTTGTAATGGCTCAACCCGTTTATTATCCGATACTTCTGGGCGGTCTTTTTTTCTGACTGACCACAATCCATGTATTAATAAACCACCAATGACAATTACACTGATAACGATTAAAACCCATCTTAATTGTTCGGCCATCCCCTCACCTTTTATTATTTGATATGCCTAAAACCTGTATATTAATGAAAAACTAATACACTTGTTATAAAAATTTATGCGTGTGCAAGTTGCACAGCTTGCTCTATATCTACAGCAACCATACGCGATACGCCAGGTTCTGCCATAGTAACACCTGTTAATCTACCTGCCATTTCCATCGCAATTTTATTATGACTAATATAAATAAACTGCACTGATTGTGACATTTCTTCAACCAAACGGCAAAAACGCACAACGTTGGCATCATCTAGTGGTGCATCTACTTCGTCCAGCATACAGAAAGGAGCTGGATTGAGCCTGAATATAGAAAACACTAATGATAATGCGGTCAGCGCTTTTTCTCCACCACTTAACAAATGAATTGTTGAATTTTTCTTACCCGGTGGTCGTGCCATTATACTAACACCACTTTCGAGTAAATCGTCACTGGTTAATTCTAAATACGCGCTCCCACCACCAAAAACTTTAGGAAATAGCTCAGCAAAGTCTTCGTTAACTTGATCGAACGTCGCTTTAAAGCGTGTTTTGGTCTCACTATCAATTTTACGAATTGCACCTTCAAGGGTACTTAACGCTTTTGTTAAATCATCTAATTGATTATCAAGATAATCACTACGTGCCTTGGCTAAATCAAACTCTTCTATTGCCGCTAAGTTTACTGCACCTAATTTATCTAACTGATTAGTAAATCCGGTTAACTGATTTTGTGCTGCACTTAAATTTAATGAATCTGGTAATTCATCAAGTATTGCTTTTAAGCTTTGTTTTAATTCTTCTAATGGTTCAAGCGCAACTTGCGCTTTTATTACTAAGCTTTGTTCTTCAATTGTTAGCTTTTGGTGCTGCTCTTGCAAGCCCACCAGCTCACCTTGTGAATTTTTAAGGCTTATTTGCTTAGTGTTTAAGCTCTCTTTCGCCTGAGCTAATTCTTTTTGTAGCAATACTAATGCCTGCTCACCTTTTTGATGCTGTGCTAAGAGCTGCGTAATTTTATCGCTAAGTTCTTGCCCTGGTATCAGCAGCTCTTCTATTTCATTTAGTAGTTCTTGCGCACCTTCTGATGCACTAACGTGCTCTTGCTCCGCATGGCTCAATTTGGTTTGGCTTAACTGCCATTCACTGCGTGCCTTTTGCTCTGAGAGCGTTGCCTTATGTGCTTGTGTTTTATATTGCTCAAGCATGCTTAATGCTTCGCTATAACTTTTATTACTTTGTGAGCGCAAGCTATTTGCAGCGTCTATTTCATCCGCTAAGTTAAGTTGCTGCTCATTTAACACTTCAAATTGCGCTACTTGCTCATCAAGCACGGTATTTAATTGTAAAAGCGCAGTGGTGAATTGCTGTTTTTGTTGCTGTAGCTTTTCTAGTTGTAACTTAAATTGTGCTACTTGCTGTTTGAGCATATCGCTGCGCGTACTGGCTACCGCTATATTTTGCGCAAGCTCATGTATGGCTTCTTTTAGCTCGCTTTGCTCGTTAACTAACTTTATTTGCTCAGCTGTATGTACGTCACGCGTGTGTGTTACTTGTTGTAGCTCGTCCTCGGTATTATTTAATTGCTGCGCTTTATCTTGCAATTGCTTATGCTTTAACAGTAATGAGTTTTCTGCATTACATTCGGCACTTACATGCCAGTTACGACCATATAAAGCACCGTTTTTATCCATAATGGCTGTATAAAAACTATCTTTTAGTATTTCTAAATCACCGCTTTCACTATAAGCAATACGTGCTAAATGCTCTGGATAAACACCGCTTGTTATATATGTAGCTAAGCTATTTGTTGGCATGCTTTTATCACTATTTGGCCACACACTGTTATCAGCTTGCTGCTCACTTACATTTAAATGCTCTAAAGATTTAAGTGCTTGCTCTATTAGAAGCTCAAAGCCTTCTTTAACACCTAGCTGATTAAACAAACCATTAGTACGTTCACTTTTCTCATCAAGCCCTAATGTACTTTTAAGCCCCGTTATACTGGCTTTTAACTCGTTTATTGTTTGAGTGAGCGTCGAATATTGTTTTTGTGAGTTATTAACAAGCTCATTTTGCACTTCAAGCTTAGCAGTGCACTTCGTATGTGCTGTTTGTTTAGCGGCAAGTTCTTGAGTTAAGGTTTGTGTTTGCTGTGTTTGCTGTATTAACTGCTGCTCTACATCACTACTTTGTAGCTCACTAAGCTGAACAGTTAACTGATCAATTTGCTCGTTAACGTGGCTTATTTGCTGCTGAGTTTGTTTAATGTGACTACTATGTAGTTGCACGTTATTATTAAGCTGTTGCTGTTGCTCACACAAAGCTTGCCAATGAGTATGGTGGCGCTGCTTAAGTGCTAATAATTCCTCAAGTTCATGCGTTAACCCACTAACTTGCTCTTCACATATTAAGGCGTTTTCATTTGCCTCTTGCAGGGCTTCATTAAGTTGCTCGCACACAATTTGCTGCTGCGATTTTACCTCAGCACTTTGAATTTGGCGTTGCTGTAATTTAATTAAACTTTGTTTAAGCGTTTGGGTTTGCTGCTTTACATTGATTTGTTGTTGCTCAGCGCGAGTAAGCTCGGTGTGTATTACATGTTGCTGATGCTGTGCATCGCTTAGTTTATCTTGCTGGGCTTGTACTTGCCCCTCTAGGCTTGCAAGTACATCGTCATGCCCTGAGTTAGCGGTTTTAAAAAACAAAATTTGATCATTAAGTTTTTTAATTTGGGCACTTTTTTCAAGTTGCTGCTGATGTAACTTTTGCCATTTTAAAACGGCAATTTGGCCTTTTAGCGTACGTTCTTGTGCTTTTAATTCGCGGTATTTTTTTGCATCAACCGACTGCACAGCCAATTTATCGAGCTGGCTTTGTAATTCTTTACGCACATCTAACAAACGTTCAAGATTTTCGCGAGTGCTCTTTATACGAGTTTGAGTTTCGCGGCGGCGCTCTTTGTATTTAGAAACGCCAGCGGCTTCTTCTAAAAATACGCGCAGCTCTTGTGGTTTACTTTCTATTAAGCGCGAGATCATCCCTTGCTCAATAATTGCGTAACTACGTGGACCAAGACCGGTGCCTAAAAATATATCGGTAATATCACGCTTACGGCATTTACTGCCATTTAAAAAATACAGTGACTGTCCGTCGCGCGTTACTAAACGCTTAATAGCAATTTGGTTTCGATCGGCAAATGTGTTTGAAGGACTTCCTTTATCGTTATCAAAAACAAGCTCTACAGAGGCTTGTGATATGGCTTTTCGATTAGTTGAGCCATTAAAAATAACGTCGGTCATGGCGTCGCCACGCAGGTTTTTAGCAGAGCTTTCACCTAGCACCCATCGTACTGCATCAATAACGTTAGATTTGCCACAGCCATTGGGGCCAACAACACACGTCATTTGATCAGGAAATGGAATTTTAGTGGGCTCTACAAACGATTTAAAGCCCGCTAATTTAATAGTGCTTAAGCGCATCTTATTGTTATTACCGATTATTATTGTTATTGATTACAAACAATTTAACTCATTAACAGTTAAATTGTTAAGCTTGTCGTTTAAAATTATCTAAAATAATACCGGTCGCCATTGCAACATTAAGCGATTCTGCACCACCAAAAGCGGGGATGGTGATTTTATTAGTTACTAACTTTGCACATGTCTCGCGTATTCCATGCGACTCACTGCCCATTAGTAAAACGCCTGAGCCCGTAAATTGGGTTTTATGCACGCTTTGCCCATCTAAAAAAGCACCGTAAACAGGTAAATTTAAAGACTGTAGGTAATCAGGTAAATCTACTTGGCTTACCGATACCCTTACAAATGAGCCCATCGTGGCGCTAATTGTTTTTGGGTTGTAAGCGTCTGCGCTGTCGGTGCTAGTTACTATATGTTTAATACCGTACCAGTCTGCCACTCTTATTATTGTGCCTAAATTACCAGGGTCTGATACGCCATCAAGTGCGAGTATTAAGCCACTTGCTTGTGGTAAAGCTGCCTTTGGCATATCAACAATAGCAATGGCTGCATTATTGCTAACTAGCGTGCTGGCTTTGGTGAGGACTTCTTCATCAGCTTCAATAAAATTAGCGTGCTGATACTTACCTTGGTACGCATTTATAAATTCGTTTGTAGCAAAAATATTAACCACATTTAATGGGCTGTTTAATAACTCAAGTACGTTTTTCTCACCCTGTACAAGGTATTGATTATATTGCTTTCGGTACTTTTTTTGGCCAAGTTGGCGAATAAGTTTGAGTTGGTTTTTTGAAATCATAACAGCCCCATAAAATTATCCAGCAAGTATAACAGATTTCGCTATAACATCTGAACTCGAAAAGCAGCGAATGGGGCTAATTTATCTTACTCGCACTTCTTTCAAAGGTCAGATTAATGCGAATAAACATGCCTTTTATTGCTTCTAATTGATTTGAATCGTCAACCGTCTGAGCCAATTCCTCATAAAGATTATCTGACGCTTGCTTAAACTTATTATTAAATTTGCCCTTGGTTGCCAACATAAATGCATCGGCTAATGTACGCTGCCACTCATTTAAATACTTTAGCTTTGTATTACCAGCCAAATTTTCACAAATTGAGTTTAAACGTACCGACGCATGCCCTAAATTTAGAGCGGTTAGTGCAAGATCTGTAATAACGCGTGAGTGTGAACCTTGATCGTAATTAGTTAAGCGTATTAACCTATCTGCCATGCGGCGGTTATACCAAATACTTGGGGTTGGATGGTTATTTATTTCGAGTAAATCTTTATAAGTAGCCTTAAAAACACGATGAACAAGTAATTGTACACTCGGGCCTGTGAATAACTGAAAAATCCAAAATAAAATACTCACCCCCGCAAAAATTGCCATTGCAGAGCTAAGTGTGTAATCGATTGAAAACGCAAGGCTCATATCGGTACTGGGTCTTACCAAAATCGTAAATGGGATACAAAACCCCAAGCCATATGGCAATGTTTGTTGATCAGCTAGCAGCAATAAACCCAAAAAATAAGGCCCTGCTAATACAAGTAGCAATATTTCTAATTGCCCACCACTTTGTGATAATAAATTGAGTGCGTAAAAAATAGTTACAATAGCAGCAACCACCACGCCTACCAATAAACGCTTTATTACCACCTGTAAAATAGCTAACGGTATTCTCGCCAACATTATCGAAAATATGACCGGTAAAATCATAATTAATAATGCAGCAGAAGAACCTGTATTAATCCAAATAAATGCGCCGATAGAAAATACCAAAGCAGTTCTAAATCCAACAATAATGCCAGCTAATGGGTCGCGATATGTAAGCATACTGGGTGCATTTAATAATGTTTTATCACGCTCTTCTAACGCTCTGTATGCGCGTAGTAAAATTGTTAAGTCGGCTGCTACTTCTAAGCTCACATTGAGCATGTGAGATTCAAATGGCGAATCACACACCGTATTTGCTCTATAGTCGGTTAGCTCTTTACGCAGCGTTTTAACTTGTTCGGCGCAGTAATCAAAATCGTCAGACTCCTTAATTTGCGCAAATACGTGCTTAAGTTTACTTATTAATTTATCTAAAGTAGGTGTAATAAGGTCTTCGTGGTTTCGCTGTAGACGGCCAATTATTTGAATTAAGGCCAATAAAGAAAGTACTTTTTGCGACAACTGATTTGCAGCACGCGAGCGCCCTGGACCTTTTGGTCCTTCGTACCTTACTGCGCTGGAATCTTCGTTTATTGATCCCAATGTTGCCATAATGCCATCTATTTGCTGATGACGGTTTTCGTGCGAGCCCTTAGAATCAAGCTCAATAACTAAATAATGTAACGTTTGATTTATAACCGACCGCGCTTGTGTTTGCAGTAAATGTTTAACCTTTACAGGCCAAAATAGATGACTCACAAGCCCAGCACATACAGAGCCTATTATTATTTCGCTTACTCGCGCTTGTGCAATATCAAATATACTTTGGCTGCTCACCATTGCCGGAGTAACCATGACTAAAAGTACAATAATGGCGGCTGTTACACCGGCCATAGCAAACGCATACACAAAGTTTGCTTGGCGTACCATTGCCGATAACGCAGAGTTCACCCCCAACCATAATGCCAGTGCACCGAGCGCTAAATAAGGGTAGAGAATTAACTGAGTTAAAAGCAATATGCCAAATAAACCGCCCACTATGGTGCCTATTATTTGGCAAATTGCTTTTTCAATAACCAATCCGCTTTGCGGGCGTAATTGCAAAAATATAGCCGAGACTAACGCCCAATAAGGCCTTTCAAGATTAAGCGACATAGCAATAGTGAGCGCCATCACCATGGCTATAACGCCCTTAGTCGCAAAAATAATTGCCTGTTTTTTAGGAAAAAACAAATTTTGTAATACAACGCCCACTGTATTCCCCTTAACGTGTAGCGAGATGTATAGTGGCGGTCATTCCTGCGCTAAGCTGTGTATTTTCGGGCAATGAATCTAACTTAATATCAACAGGTATACGCTGTGATAAACGTACCCAATTAAATGTTTGTTGCACTTGCGGTAAAAGCTGACCGTTACTTTGTGTATTCGTATTTGCAATGGCTTTACCTACACTCATTACGTGCCCTGTTAATTGCTTACCACCGCTTAGAAGCGCTATTTTAGCTTTTTGATCAGGATAAATAAGCGGTATTTTACTCTCTTCAAAGTAACCCGTTACGTAAAATGAATCTGACTGAACAATAGCAAAAACAGGTGTGCCTTGAGCTACATAGTTACCTTGGCGTAAATTTAAATTAATTATTTGCCCTGATGCAGGCGCAACAATTTTAGTTCTATCAACATTTAACTGCGCAATTGTTTGCTCTGTTTTAGCTAGGTTATAATTTGCCTCAGCAATTTTAGTATTGATACGCGTTGATTCTAAAGTTTCTTCACTTATTGCCTGTTGAGTGTTTAGCTCAACACGTCTTTCGTATTTATGTTTAGCAAGTTCCCATGTATACAATGCGTTTTCTGTGTTTGCTTTACTTTTATCAAGCGCTGCTTGATAACGCTTTTTATCAACATTAAAAAGTACTTCGCCTTTTTGTACGTTTTGACCATCTTTAATATTTAAAGCAGTTACCCAACCCGACACGTCTGGAGCAACCGTGACAATATCGGCTCGAATACGCCCATCACGCGTCCAAGGAGTATGCATGTAGTCAGTCCATACCCAACGCCCAGCAAAAACCGCAGCTATAACAATCAAGATAGTAAAAGTAATACGCAGATATTTAATCATTCAATTTATCTTCCACTTAGTAATACCAACCCGCAATAATACTTGAGTAATTTGAGGGCTTAAACCTGACGCTAACTGTGTTAAAAATTTCTGATATAGAACAACTAAATAACGAAATTTTTGCCTTGTTATCGACACGGTTTTCTTGCCTCAAAATAGCTCAATTAATTAAACAGATTGGTATAAATAGACGGCGAGTGCCAAGTAACAAACAAATAGTGACACCTCAAACCAAGCCACTTTCCAAATACGGTCATGCCAATCTAGTCGATGCAAAGCAAAACGAGTCAACGCCGTTAAAATAAATGCTATTGGGAAGTAAACAATCAGCGGGCTAAACTCTAACCCCCCTAACACGACTGCTTGGAACATAATAAATATCCTAATGTTATTTAAAGCGGTGATAAAAGCTGTAAAACCTAAATAAATTTACATCCGCACTACTCTTACAATCTATTATTTTGGCATATAAATCAATTAGCTTAATTGTACGTAGGTGTGCTTAATACATAATTAATGCCATTACATTTAAGCAGCACTAAGTATGTATAGTAGCTAAATCGCATATTAATAAGCTAAAGACCCCAGTTACCAGCCAAATAAATAAACCAGCGAGGTTTATTTATAAAAAAGTATTAGAGTATTTAACTCAATATTTAAAACGCCTATTTATAGCTGTTTGCAGAAGGGTTGGATAATTATAAACATTGAATTTTGCACTAAAAATGGGTAAATTAACAAAAAAACAACATGGATATAATTTAATGGAATCAATACACCCTACCCCATCTGAAACAACCCCACCAATAAATGAACCTGCTGAACCAATTTTTAGCGGAAAAGTGCAATTTAGTGGTAAAGGTGGTGAGTTTTTTGGAATTTGGATTGTAAATATATTACTTAGCGTTATTACGCTTGGCATATATTCGGCGTGGGCTAAAGTACGTACGCATCGCTATTTTTACGGCCACACCCGTATAGATGGCCATAGTTTTGACTACCTAGCAACACCAATACAAATTTTAAAAGGTCGGATTTTAGCGGTTGTTGTATTTTTTATTTATACATTTTCTATTAGCTTTATGCCTATTTTAGGCCTATTTATTGCTCTTGGTTTTATCTTTTTAATGCCATGGATTATTAACCAAGGTTTACGTTTTAATCTGCGTATGACCCGCCATCGTAATGTTCGCTTTGCTTTTAAAGGCAGTTATGGCGAAGCCTTTGTTAACTTTATACTTTTACCTATTGCAAGCATATTTACGCTTTATTTATTAATGCCTTACGTTATAAAACGTATTGATAGTTATATCCATAGCAATATTAGTTATGGCGATAAACCACTTACTGTAAATCTTAAAGGCGAAACCTATTACCTAACAGCGCTTATTTGCTTTGTAGTGAGCTCTATCACCATGGTGGTATTTATGGGGATTTTAGGATTATTTGGCCTCAACTTAGTAGATATTGAAAACCAACAAAATTTAGAAAACTCTGCAGCGATGGTTATGCTTCCTATCTTTATGATGATTGCCTATGTGCTAATGATTGCCATTGTTTCTGCTGTATGGCACGCCGCTATTAGAAATCACATTTTTGATAACAGCCATTTTGAAGGCGTTGCTACATTTAAATCAGAGCTAAAACCAATTCCTTTCGCTGTTTTACTATTAACTAATATGTTGGCTATTGTATTTTCTTTAGGGCTTGCATACCCATGGACAAAAGTACGTACATCAAAAATGCTCGCTGATGTAACTAACGTCACTATTTATCCTGGTGCATTAAACCTAATCGATACCGCGCAAGAACAGCAATCATCATTTGCTGAAGAAGCTGCAAACGTATTTGATATTGACCTTTCTTTAACTTAAGAGCTCACCATGCATGTAAAGGGACATTTTTTCCCCATCGCATCGAGTAACTATCAAGTGTGTGTTGCAACTATTAGCGACACACACATTGAGGTTATCAACGATGAACACGTTATCGCTCGCCACGCAATCTCAAGTCTTAAATTAAGTTCGGGGATGGCAGGACTTGCCGACGAACTAAACTTTGAAGATGGCAGTCGTTTTATTCCTCAAGATGTAAGTTACAGATGGCCATTTAAAGAAAATAACCATCACATAATGGAGCGCCTTGAAAAAAGTAAATGGGCAATTTTAGCCGCAGTCATATTTACACCACTTTTTATGTGGTTAGTACTTTATAAAGCGGTACCTGCCATTGCTGTTTACAGTGTTGATACCCTGCCACGTAATGTAGTGGAACAAATGGGGGAGCAAAGCTTTACACTTATTAAAAAGATTGCGCTTGACCCAAGTGAGCTGCCCGCAGAGCAGCAAACTAAAGTACAAGCACATTTTACAAGTATGCTTAATGCGTTATCGCTTGACCAATCGGTTTATAGGTTATCGTTTTATAAATCAGACAGCTTTGGTGCTAACGCGTTTGCACTACCCCATGGCCGTATCGTGGTAACCGATGATTTAGCAAATTTACTTGCCGATAAACCCAATGCACTAAAAGCGGTATTGCTACACGAAATGGGCCATGTAGTCCACCAGCATAGCGTACGTATTACAGCACAATCTGCCGCAAGTACGATTGTACTAGCAGTTGTATTTGGTGATTTAGAGGGAGTTGCAGAGGTTGCATTAGGTACGGGTGCATCGTTTGCTCAGCAAGGGTTTTCACGAGATATGGAACGCGAGGCAGATAGCTTTGCACTCACCCAATTAGAATCGCTTGGGTATTCGAGTAATGACTTTGCTGATGCAATAGAAGCGCTGCAAGAAAGCCATACCAGCGAAAACGAACACCTCGAAAAAGTAAATGACTTATTAGAGTACTTATCTAGCCACCCAAGTGCACAAGAGCGTATTGACAATGCTAGGAAATAATCGCGGTTATATCCAACTTGCTCGCTACATAGTGAGTTTAAGTTGGATATATCACGGCTTTTTCCCAAAGCTTTATCACGTAGCACCACTTGAAAAATTAATGACTGGCAGTGCTGGTTTTTCAGCCGAAGTGTCTGATTTAATTACACGTTCGGCGGGTGTTGGCGAAATTATATTTGGCTTGTGTTTATTTGTGTTTTATAAACATAAGCATTTGGTAGCTTTAAATATATTGGCGCTTATGGGGCTTTTACTTGCTGTAGTTGTAATGCAGCCACAATTGCTTATTGAAGCATTTAACCCTGTAACTACTAACCTGCCGCTTATTGGGCTAAGCGTTATTTGGTTAAAAGAAATTGAGCAGTTGAATAATCGATACCTCTAAATAAAAAAGGGTAAGCAAATGCATACCCTTTTTTGTAGTACAAAATTTATAAAATTAGTACTTATTTTTATGCGTCCACAAATGCAGTAATTCGCTCGCAATGGTTGCTGCAGCAATTGCGGTAAGCTCACTTTGGTCGTACGAAGGTGATACTTCTACCACATCCATACCCACCATGTTTATGCCTTTCAGCGCACGCAGTACTTTAAGTATTTTATCTGACGTTAAACCACCACACACAGGAGTGCCTGTACCAGGCGCAAACGCAGGGTCTAAACAATCTATATCAAACGTTAAGTAAACAGGTAGGTCACCTACTCGCTCAAGTATTTGCGCTGCAATATCATTAGCATGTAAATCGTTGGCTTGCATTGCATCAATCACAGCAAACTCATGTTTACTTTGATCAAAGTCGGTACGAATACCTATTTGTATACTGTGCTCAACATCAATCAGCCCTTCCATTGGTGCATGATAAAACATAGTGCCGTGATCAAATCGCGAGCCATTGCTATAAGTATCGGTGTGCGCATCAAAATGTACCAGCGCCATTTTGCCATGTATTTTTGCATGAGCACGTAATAGCGGAAGCGTTACAAAGTGATCGCCCCCTAAACCTAATAGTGTTTTACCTTGGCGAAGTATTTGATCAGCAGCCATTTCTAGTTGCGCAGTAAAATACTCAGGATCGCCAACAGGGTAAGTAAAGTCCCCTGCGTCTGCCACTTTTAAGCGCTCAAACAACGGGAAAGTCCACGGGTATTTAGTGTCTTCCCATGCTAAATGAACCGATGCACGACGAATTGCATCAGGGCCTAAGCGCGCACCAGGGCGGCCCGAGGTCGCTAAATCAAATGGTAAGCCTAAAACCACTACGTCTGCATCAATTGCATTAATGTTTTGCACCATAGGACGACGTAAAAACGTCATCCCATTTGAGTACAATGAGTGATCTGCGTGACCAAACAAAGTTGACATTGCTTATAACTCTTCTAAATAAGTGTAGCCATCAAGGCCGCTTTGCAACTCGTCTAAAACGCTTTGCTGTTCGTGTTTTTCAATTTTAGTGCTTACTAACTGCTCGTATGATTGCTGAAAACTTTCAACATCTAAATGTACATAGCGCATCATATCGGCAACAGTGTCACCTTGGTTTATCTCGGTAATACTTGCAACGCCTTGCTCATCCATATTAACAATTGCGCTGTGCGTATCACCAAACAAGTTATGCATATCACCTAAAATTTCTTGATAAGCACCCACTAAGAAAAAGCCCATTAAATAAGGTTTATCAGCACTAAACTCTGGCACTGGTAGTGTGCTTTCAATACCTTGTCCATCTACGTAATGCTCAAGTGCGCCATCTGAATCACAGGTTATATCAAGTAATACGGCACGTTTTTTTGGTGCTTCAGTTAAGCCACTTAATGGCAATACCGGAAACACTTGATCAATGCCCCATGCATCTGGAAGGGATTGAAATAACGAGAAGTTTACAAAAAACTTATCGGCTAAACGTACGTTTAACTCGTCAATAATCGGACGATGAAAACGGTTTTTATTATCCATGTGCTTGTTGAGTTCATAACAAATACGAATATTAATTTGCTCAGCCCATGCACGTTGCGATAAGTCTAATAACCCGAGTGCAAATTGGTTATGCGCTTCAGCTAAATCACCTTGGCTGTCGTGATAAATCTCAATTAATGCACGGTCATCCGTTAAATCAGTTAACTGTACAAACGATGCCCACATGTTTTTTAATAACAGGGGTGCATCTGCCGCTGGCGCTACTAACTCTTCTGGCGTGTAACTTTCAGTACCAATAACATTAGAAATAAGCACAGCATGATGCGCCGTAAGCGCACGACCCGACTCAGAAATAATAGTCGGCATTGGTTGCTCATATTGCTTACATGTATCACCAATGGTGTACACAATGTTATTCGCATATTCAGCTAAACTATAATTCATAGAGTTATGCGACTGACTACGCGTGCCGTCGTAATCAACAGCTAAACCACCGCCTACATCAAGACAATCAATTTCTGCGCCTAATTTACGTAGCTCACAGTAAAAACGCGCAGCTTCGCTTACACCTAAACGTACGTCACGAATGTTCGCCATTTGTGACCCTAAGTGAAAATGCACAAGCTGCAATAAATCAAGCTGGTTTGCGCCTTTTAAACGATTAACTACATGTAAAACTTGCGATGCGGATAAACCAAATTTTGATTTTTCGCCACCACTCGCTTGCCACTTACCTTTACCTTGCGACGCTAAACGTACACGAATACCAATGCGTGGTTTTACGTTAAGCTCTTTTGCTTGGCTAAGCACCATGTCTAGCTCAGAAAGCTTTTCAAGTACGATATACACTTTATGACCTAGCTTTTCGCCAATAAGTGCTAAACGTACGTATTCTTTATCTTTGTAGCCATTACATACAATAACAGCGCTGGTTTTTTCAGCTAATGCTAATACTGTGAGTAGTTCTGGCTTGCTGCCTGCCTCTAAACCAAGTTGCTTTTTTTCTACTTGTGCTTGGCTTGCTACTATTTCTTCAACCACTTCACGTTGTTGGTTTACTTTTATCGGGTAAACTAATAGATAGTCTTTAGGGTAACCATAGTTTTCAATCGCAGTATTAAATGCGCCGCATAAGCTGTGTACACGATGGTGTAAAATTTGCGGAAAACGAACTAAAGCAGGTAAGCTTAAACCTTTATCTTGTAGTTGCTTTGCGATATCTGTTAATGCAATGGTTTGCTCTGGTGCATGAGCCTTGGGTGCAACATACACATCACCTTGATCATTAATACCAAAAAAACCTTGGCTCCAATGACGAACATTGTAGCTCGTACGAGCTTGTTCTAGTGATGTTGTCTCTTTCATTTATCTTTCTCTTTTATTTAATTAATGCCGGCTCGGCTAGTGCCGCGCATTAAAAGAAAAATAGAGATTCAAGTCCAACAAGTATTTTTACTCGTAACGAGTGATTTTTGATGTTAAAAAAATAACCAAACAACTATTGCCCGCTAGCATATATAAAACAGGACTTTGATGATTTTAAAGATAAGAAAAGTTATAAAAAATGGCTATTTTTAAATGACTCATTATAAATTTTATTAGTAAAAATGAATTAGCTCGTTCAATAAAATTCATCTTGAGTTACTTTGTTTATAAAATTTACTTTTGATGGATTAGAGCAAGACGTTCTCAACACCTCAATTACTCACAGTTGAGGCTGCGTGTTGTGACCAAGTAATACCTATGTATTCTGCAAAGTGAATAAAAACTGCACGTCAAAAACGCTTAGCATACATCCACCGGCGCATATGTAGCGTTAGGTATTGCCTGTGGTATTGAAAGTGGGAAATTGCAGTAGTGTATAAGCGAATTCGATTAATTGGGTATAAGCTAGCTATGCACTTTTTGGGGCGAACATAATTATTGCCATACCTAGCAGTGCAACTAGACCACCGATAATATCCCACATAGTAAGCTTTACGCCATCTACAACCCATAACCATAATAGCGCAACACAAATATATACGCCGCCATAAGCAGCATACACACGCCCTGCTGCAGTAGGGTGTAAAGATAGCAACCATGCAAATAGTGCCAAACTTAACGCTGCAGGAATTAAAAGTAAAATGCTCTTATCTTGCTTAAGCCAAAGGTAGGGCAAATAGCAACCCACTATTTCTGCTAAGGCTGTAATAGTAAAAAGTGCGATTGTTTTTAATTCAAACATAATGCTCCGCGCAAAAATAACAAGCATAACAATCAATACAAATTGTTATGCTTAGTATTCGTTATGAATCTGCGTTTTTATTCGCTAAGCGCCATAGTGGCAAGTTTCATTGTGCTTTCAAACGACTTGGTACCCGCTATAAATAAACCATTATGGCAAAACACTGCGTCATCAATACCTGTTTCATCTACGAACGCTTGATCAGATAAACCAGACCATGCTTTAGGAAGCGGTTTTCTATCTTCAAACGAGCCAGGCTCAACGGGTACTGTTTGTAATATCCATTGCCCAGAATGCGATGGGTAAACCATGTATAGCGCCTCACTTGATAAAATATGCACTGTTTTTTTCCACGGTGTGTACTTTTCAAGCACGATTACTCTGGCATCGTCTGCATTTTCAATTGCTCTGGCGACAATCTCTTTTGCATTAACACTACCGTGAGCTGAGGCGATAAAACGAATGAGCATACGTGCTGCAAATTCAACGGCTTCATCAAAACAGGTATCAAAGTTACTTTCTTCTTCCCATGTAGGGTTAAACATTGAAATTGTTTGGCTCAAGCTTATCCCTTTTGATACACCTTCAACATGACCACAATCAATGGCGTCAATAGTTGAAACTAAGCCTGAATCCACTCTATCAGCAACGGCCTGGTTATCATCACACAGTGCTAAGCCGTATTTTTTCCACACTAAACCAAATGATGAAAAAGGAATGCCATTTTCTCGCTCGCCTGCACCACCACGTTGATGATGATCAAAGCGATTAGTTTCAGGATCGTATTCCCCACCTACATCTATTACGTAGTCGGCACTTTCTATAAGCGCTTTATCGCGTGTGCGTACCAATTTAAACGTTGGCAAAACATGTTTAAGTACCGCAATACTAAAAACGTCATCTGCATGAAAATTACCATTGTGGGTTACTACTGTTATTTCGCTCATTTGTTTATTGCTACTTTTAGAAAAGATAAAAATTCTCGCTTTGTAAGTTAGTCACTAATTATCGAGGCAGATTTTATACGAAGACAGGTGTTAAAAACAGTGAAGTATTTTTGCATCACTATAAAAGCTGCTTTTATAGTTACTAGTTTGAGTATGACTTTTATTACAAGATAATAATGAAGGCAGATATTTACGACACATTAAGCTTTAACATGTCGCAGCGTTAATGAACTTATTTACTAAGCCCTAATTCCATAAAAACACTTTGTGGATTATCTACATATGAGCCAAAACTGCTACAGCGTTTAAAGCCTAAATTTTCATATAAATTGATTGATTTTATTTGTTTTGGGCCTGTTTCTAAGCGTATTAACGGGATTTGTTTTTCGCCAGCTTGATGCAATAAAATCTGCATAATACGTCTTGATAGCCCTTTACCACGATGACTTGGTTTTACATATAAACGTCTTATTTCGCCGTAAGGCTGGGTATCAAATTTCTCTACAATCGCACCGCAGGCAATAATACCTTCTTCAGTTTTTAAACCAATAGCGTACACATTAGGTAAGGTTAATTCGTTTAACTCCAGAGACTGTGCGGTAGCAACAGGATATAAAGAGTTTATAAGCCGGTCTATATCATCAAATACATTTACCACGTCGGGATCATTCGGGTTCAAATCGACTAACTGCATAAAGCTTCCATTCATTGTTATAAGTTTATTAAGCTTTAAATAATATATTTAAGCGGTCATAGCTTAGCATTGTTTAATTAAAAAATCTTTACTCCTTATTTAGCATATGGCTTAGGACATTTCTCCAGCTAAAAGAGCAAAAGTGGCCTAGCAAGTGTGTAAATTTTGCTAAACTATTACTAATTAATAAATAGTAATGTTCAAGTATTATTGCGCATTAGTATTAGCGCTATGCCATTTTGAATAGCCTTCTTTATCCATCGGCCTTGCAATTAAGTAGCCTTGCATGGCGTCAATATTCATTTTTTTAAGTAAGTCATATTGTTCTGTTGTTTCTACGCCCTCAGCAACTACCTCTAAGTTTAAGCTTTTTCCTAGGCTGATAATTGTTTGCGCAATATTAAAGCCAACCGTGCTATCTAAAATTTTATCAATAAAGCTTTTATCTATTTTTAATTCTTTAACAGGAAACGCGCTTAAGTACGCTAAGCAGGAGTAACCGGTTCCGAAATCATCAATCGAAAATAAAAAGCCAGCGGCAATGAGTTCTTTCATTTGCCTAATTGTATAATCTATATCGCTTGAGAGCATTGACTCAGTTATTTCTAACTTAATTTGCTGTGCCCGAATATCAAATTTATTGATAGTGCTAAACAGCTCTCCTTTTAAATTTGATGAATTAAACTGGCTTTGACTAATATTAATTGAAACACTAAACGAGTCGTCTATTATGTTATCTGCTTTAAGTTCGTTTATTAAAATACATATATCATGTAAAACAATATTTTGTAGTTTTTGAATAAGCCCGTATTGCTCTGCAATTGGTATAAATTCGTTTGCCGCTATTAACCCTTTTTGAGGATGGTTCCACCTAATGAGTGCTTCAGCACCAATAACATCACCATACGTATTTACCTGAGGCTGAAAATAAGCACAAAACTCATCAGATGCAATCGCCCTGACTATATCGGTTTCTAGTTCAGTTTGTTTTTCAAGCAGTGTTTGTAAGGCTGGATCGTAAAAGCTACTGCTATTCCCCCCTTTATTTTTAGAACGATACATAGCCGTGTCTGCAAATTTTAATATATTGCCTGCCTGCGCATTTACGCTATCAATTAGACAAATACCTATGCTGCAGCTTACTTGAAATGCAAGGTTGCCCACTTCAAATTTATCATGAAAAGCTCTTTGAATCTCTTTGGCTACTATTTTGCACTCGATGCTCGCCTGCTGTGTATTTTCTCCAACGTGTTTTAGTAAAATAATAAACTCATCGCCACCCGCTCTGGCCAACGTATCAGAGCCTTTTATTATTGCGCTTAACCTTTTTGATAATTCCACAAGTACTTCATCACCCGCACTGTGCCCAAGTGAATCATTAATACGCTTAAAATTATCTAGGTCTAAAAATAATAACGCCCCTATATTTTTATCACGCTTAACACTCTCCACACACATGCTTAATTTGTCGCTAAGCATTCTTCTATTTGGAAGATTCGTTAATGGGTCGTAAAAAGCAAGCTTATGTACTTCTTGTTCGGCCTTTTTCTTTATTGAAATATCTCTGGCCATCCATACTACGTGCCTTTTTGTAGGACTATTGGGGTGGTAATGATCTAATGCAGCAGCCCTGCCTTCAAAAACTATATTCCCCTTTGGTACAGCTAATTCATATTCAAAAATTTGCGTCTCGTTAGTCGAGAGTGTTTTTTTAATAACGTCCATTATCATTTGTGCATCGTCTTGGGAGAGCAGTTCCTTAACACTTTGACCAATAAGGTCCTTGCTTGAATCAAGCAGTAACTCATTAGAGGTACCATACACATCGGTATAAATTCCCTCTTCACTTAAAATAAGAATGAGATCAGGCATTACCTTAGTGAAGGCTTTAAACTTTTCATTACTTTGCTGTAAATTCGCGAGCAGCTGTTTTGCTTTGTTAAATTCGTTACTTTTTTCAAGAGCGATACTAGAAAAGTGTACAAAAAAATCGATTAACTCTAAGTCTTGCTTTGATGGTGATTTAGGAGTGCTGTGATAGATAGCAAAGGTGCCTAATAAATCGGCTTGAGTTGAAAAAATAGGCGTTGACCAACATGACTTAAGACCAAACTTTAGTGCTAAGTCTTTAAAGTCCTCCCACAGCGGTGAAGTTTCGATATTTTCAACAATAGTGCGCGATTTCGAAAATGCAGTAGTACCACATGAGCCCACTTTTGGCCCTATATAGACTCCATTAAGCAAACTACAGTACTCTGGATGAATATTAGGAGCTGCGCAATGAAAAAGCTGCTGGCCTTTAACTGATAAGATTGAACACCTAGCGGATTCATCATCAATAATCTGCTCGATTGATGAACAAATTTCAGTAAGCACCTCAGTTAAAGGTACCCCTAATGCAATTTTAGATAAAATGCCTTGCTGGTGAGATAATAACTTTTTTAACCTATCCGTACCCATTTTCCTTTACCCGTATTATTTATACACATTGAAACAACAAAAGCTTTAATCAAGCGCTTTTTTCTTACGCAGTAAAGTTCAGTATAGTCATGATTAGTAAGTTTTTTATTTTATTGGCAAAAAATAATCGGGCCTGTCTTAAATAATCATAGTTGCATATTACTGAACACCTATTGTTACTATATAAACAAAACCACAATATTAAAGCTAACACTTTGTTACTTAAAAGTACTGTTCAAAATTTTTAAGCTATTTATACTATAAGTAATGGTAAATATTTTTTGAGGTTACAGTGCAGATCACACAAGGTATGGAATACTTTTTTTCGGGGTTTAAATTAATTAGCCAAAAAGGGCTAAAGCGTTTTGTCCTTATTCCGCTATTGATTAATATTTTGCTGTTTGGTAGCTCGCTGTTTTTTTTAGTTGGCTGGTTAAGTGATAGTTTTAGCTACATAAACAACATGCTCCCCGAGTGGTTAAGCTGGTTAGAGTGGCTAATGTGGCCTATTGCCGTATTAGTTGTTTTGTTTAGCTATAGTATGCTCTTTACAGTTATCACTAATTTTATTGCAGCCCCTTTCAATGCGCTCTTGAGTGAAAAAGTTGAGCTTTACCTAACAGGTCAAAAAATTAACGATGACGGCTTTGCCGAACTAGTTAAAGATATACCTCGCATGCTTGCCCGTGAGTGGACAAAACTATGCTACTACCTTCCTCGCGCAATTGGCTTTTTTATATTGTTATGGGTTTTACCGGTCATTGGTCAAATACTATGGGTGTTATTTACTTGTTGGATGTACGCAGTTCAATACGAAGACTATGCGTTTGATAATCATAAAATTGACTTTAAGCAAATGAAAGACGATTTAAAATCTAAGCAAGGTTTGTCATACGGATTTGGTTTTGCTGTTATGTTGTTAACTGCTATCCCTTTTATAAACTTAATAGTTATGCCAGTCGCAGTGTGCGGTGCAACACGTTTATGGGTAGATAACTATCGTCCAAAATATCGCAGTTAATTAAAAGGTTGCTGACTTTTCAATATTCGAAGGACACCGCATTCTAGATTAAAAAGCACCTAAGGTGCTTTTTTTAATCTATTTTTAAAGCAATAAACTCAAGCGATGCACGCCTTGGTAATGCATCGCTTTGTTTATCTACTTCTTCAAATTTTTTAATCAAAATACTAAAGCGCTGATTATTAATATTAACGGCTGTAACTTCACCAATTTTTATACTGTAGTTTTGCTGCTGATCAAACAGCTTTAGTATTTGACCTTTTACACGCTCTACGTATAAATAAGGTGTTTGGTCTGGCATCTTTAAACGAATGACATTGATTTTACTTAGTTCATGTACCGCGACCCAATTCTGACTCTGCATTAACGTATTATAACGACTAATACCTTCAGGCTGATAAACAACATCTTGGCTTATAACGCATGTATTACAGTCCTTTACTGATTCAATTCGCCAGTCAACAGCTGTATTTTTATAATACAAATTATCATTTTTTAGTAACCACTCACGTGCATTGTTAGTATCGCTACACGCTATTAGTAAGCTAAAAAAACTACTCAAGATAATAAACTTAGTGCTTAGCATTGGCTTCATACTATTGCTCTTTAATTGCTTTTAACTCAGCAATAATTGCACTACTAGGCTGTGCTTCTTTTATATAACTGGGCAGCGTTTCAATATTAGTAGGCGAGCTTTGTAAATTATGCACCTTACTGTTATTTGTATTTGGCACGCCAAATCGATTACCTGCACTTTGCATATAAAACTGTAAATTAAGCATGCTCCACTCATCTACATCACTCAGTATTGATATTGTATTATCTTGGTTAGTATCAAAGCTGGTTAAGCTTTCGGTGTAAATTGCATTACAATTAAAATCAACTGGTAGTGAGCTATTTCTATTTAACCCCTGTATTTCAAGTATGGTGCTTTCATTTAAATCTGCTGAACTACCATTTGAATAATCAATAATAAAATCATCCGTAGAGCCTAAATGACTATTAGTATTTGGTGCAATATCGCAACTAGCATTGCCTGGGTAAAAACGCTCATAGTAACGATCGCCTTCGTTATTACCTATTGTTGATAAACCCGCTAATTGATATAAATAATTCATGGAGCTGAGGTGGTTAGGCTTAAAATTAACCTCCTCATCACCGCCATGGTATAAACCTAAGTTATGACCTAACTCATGAAATATTGTTGATGCTTGATAATTATAAGTTACATTGGTTGCTACTTGCGTATCAAGCGTTAAACCCCAGCCTCCCATAGTTACCATTAAATCATTACCGCTTATCTCAGCAATACCCGACCCACTAATACTACCGTCTTCGTTACCACTACTTGCCATTAATAAATAATGGAAAATGGGCCTGCGAGTTATATCGCTAAATTCCATTTTATAAGCAAATAAATTAGGGCTACTTAAATCGTATTCAAACGGGGTATAGCTGTTAAAAGGGACAAGATTTCCGCCACCTAAATCAAAGTTTTGCGGTGCTGTATTTGTATTTTGATCAAACAAATCACCTACGTCAAAGTGGACTGTATAGCCTTTTTCTGCAAAAACAGTGGCTACTTTTTCAAGTGCGATTCGATGTGGAGTAATACCTACATCAGTGCTGTCCATATAATCAACTTCAATAAATATATCTTTTTGTGAGGTACGCGCCCCCCACTCATAAAGTGGTAAACCCGCGAATGTTGTACCCTGTTGCTCAGCGCAATCAGGAATACCATCCTCATCATCATCTATTGTGCAATTTATATTGTTTGGCCCAGCGGGTGTGTTAAACACAGAATAACTCCAATCAGTACTTTGATTAGTGTCTGTCGCATTAAGCTCGCGCTTTAAGCTGCCTCCTTGCTCGGAGTTGATTTGCTCTGCGTTACCACCTTGCCATTGTGATGGCGTTACTGGTTCTTGTACTGAGTTACCAAATTTTACAAAGTCGATTGTTTGTGTACCTGCACTATTAAGTAATTCTACAAAACCGTTTATGTACCAATAAGGTCTAATTTCATCACTAGCATTACCCACAAGCGCTATTTTAGGGTTGTTAACTGATGCACTGACTAAAAAATCATCTCCAAACTTGCTTTGTAAAATAAGGTACTCACCATTTTCAAGCTCTTTATTGGGCAGTGAAAAAGTTGTCTCTGCACTAGTCGAGCTATTAATCATATTAATACTGCGGGTTTTAAGCGAGTAACTCTGTAAGTTTACAGCAGCCCCTGTGCCGTTATAAATTTCAATCCAAGGTAAGTCGTTACTAAATTGCACAGAAGAAACTTCAGTTATTTTTATATCTTGGCTAGAGGTAGTAAAAGAAGTAGCGGTTTGCGTTTCAATGGCCGTATCATCAAAATTAGTTAAATCAGCTGTAACACGGACAATATATTGGGTATCTTCATTAAAGCTTGCGCTTACATTTACAGTATGAAAATAAGTACTTGTGTCACTAGTAGTACCCGACAAACTTTCAATATTTAAGGCCAAGCAAGTAGTAAAATTATCTGCCGACACTTGTACGCTTCCTGTACAAACACCACTACTAGAATTAACTGCTAAAGTGCTCGTTAGCATAATATCTGAAAATGTAATACTAACAGGGCTATCTACAAGAACTGGGTCATTATTACTTTGGGGTGTTACATTACTAATTGTAGCGGGCGTTGAATCAACCACAGTAATATTCAGGGTAAATTCGGTTGTGTCTTTTGAATCAGACGCAGTTAACGTATAGCTTTGTGAAGTAATACTGTTTGCAGGAGGCGTGTAGCTAAAAAGTAAGGCTTGTGCATCAATAACACTAATTTGTGCACCATTTAAATCATCACCAAAATCAATCTGAACCGTATCGTTATCAGCATCGCTAACTACTAAACTAAATTCTGTGGCTTGATTATATTGCACGCTAATACTTACATCATCTGCAGTTGGTGGATTGTTTGGTGCTAATACTACAACTGTTTTTTGAGCGCTATTTGTAGCGTTATCGTCATCGGTTACAGTAACCACAAATGTAACATTGGTATTTTGTGCAACAGTGGGCGCATTAAAACTAATGCTTGTTTGTGTTTGAGTAAGTTCAACTACAGGACCACTTATTTGCTGCCAAGTTATGCTATTAATACTACCATCGCTGTCTTGTGCATCTGCAACTAAGGTTACACTGTCACCTTTTTCAGCTTCTTCAGGGCCTGTAACAATGACTGTTGGCGCGCTATTTACTTGATTAATTAAAACCGTTTTACTCGCTTGAGCGCTTTTACCTGCATTGTCAGTTACGGTTACGCTAAAACCTAGTGTTGTATTTTCAGATACATTAGGGGCGGTAAAACTAAGGACTCCATCAGTTTGTGAAAACTCAACATTGTCCCCAGCAGACTGAATCCAATTAATATTACTTATAGTGCCATCTGTATCTTGAGCGTTAGCAACTAAACTAACTTGTGTGCTGGCAAGTGCACTACTTGGGCCTGTTATATTAACTGTAGGAGCATTATTTTGAGAGGTGATAGTGCCTGAAAAAACTTGTTGTGCAGTAGCACCTGAGTTGTCAGTAACTGTAACCGAAAAGCTAAAGGTCGTATCGGTTGTTACACTAGGTGCAGTGGCTGTAAGCGTGTTACCGTTAGAGGTAAACGTAAACTCAGGCCCGCTAAGTTGTTGCCATTGATAGCTGGCAATTTGTCCGTCGCTATCACTTGCAAGCGCTGTAATAGTAAATGATTGATTAGAAGTAATAACGTTACTGCTAACCGAAAGCGTAACACTGGGCGCAGCGTTACCAGGGGCCGTAGTTGTATCACTACTTTCGCCTCCCCCGCCACAGCCTGTGATTAAAAGTGATAAAAAAAGTAAACTTAGCCATTTATTAATATTGTTTTTTACCACTTTTAGCCTCTACATATTAACTATACAAATTTTGTGGCACCTTAGTAACGTTTAAATGAACGGTTATTTCCTCACGATCATGATATAGATGTTTAGCTTGCAACTCGTAATTGATACCTTGTTTCTCAAGCTCTTTTCTGATCATCGAAAGACATTCATAAACACTATCAAAGCGTTTTTTCATAGGCAGCTTTAAGTTAAATATAAACTCTTTTGCGTATGCATTTACTGCCCAGTCAATCATTAGCGTAGTCACTTTGGTCGGTTTTTCCACCATATCGCACACTAACCAAGTAATATTTCTTTTTTCTGGGCGATATTTAAAACCGTCGGCTCTAAAATGTTTAACTTGCCCAGTTTGCATTAAATCGTCATTCATTGGGCCGTTATCAATCGCACTTACAAACATACCACGGCGTACAAGCTGATAAGTCCAACCACCTGGGCATGCACCTAAATCAACACTGCGCATACCAGCAGCTACGCGTGACTCGCGTTGTTGCTCAGGTATAAATACGTTAAATGCTTCATCGAGTTTTAACGTTGAGCGACTCGGTGCATCGCTTGGCATACGAAGGCGCAAAATACCCATGAAAAATGGAGAATTATTAAAGCTATACGAGTAACCAACATAAGCCGTATTGTTTGTTAAAAACATGACATGCATTACTGGGCGATTTGCTTTTGGCTCACGCAGTACTGTATTTTGTTTTTCGAGGGCTTTTTTAAGCGGTGTTGAGATTTTTTTACAGAACGTTAAAAGCTCTTTGCCTTCGTTTGTGTCTGGCGTTTCAACGCGCAGTTCTGAGCACAATGTAAAATCTTTAGCAGCTTCAACTACTGCGCTCACACGGTCCTCTACTGGCATGTTTTCAAGTAATGTGCCGGCAAACCATTGACGTGCAAACACCATGTTTTTAAAATCAACTTTTTTGATTATTTCGTCGCTGTGATGCGCTTCAAAACATTCGTAAACAACATAACCTGTATTTGGTTTTGCTTTTACATACCCTGCAAAACCTTGCTCTGCAGCATGAAACGTTATTTCAGCAGCGGCATCGTTTTCAAAACCACTACGACAAAAAATCACAACACTAGACATATTAACCCTTAAACTCTTTAAAACTTAAATCGTGCAACTTGCACTAAAATAACAATCCAACCAATAATAAAGCACAACCCACCAAGCGGTGTTATAGGCCCAAGCCACTTCATTCCTGTTAGAGCGAGTAAATATAAACTACCACTAAAAAGTAGTGTGCCCATTATAAAAAAGCCACCAGCCCAACTCAGGTTTATGCCCCATTTAATTAAAATAGCCACCGCCATAAGTGCAAGTCCATGTACCATTTGATACTCAGCAGCCGTTTTAAAAACGCCTAATGAATACTCCGATAAGCGGCTTTTTAAACCATGGGCAGCAAATGCACCTAACATCACCGAAAGCATACAAAAAATACTACCGGTCATTAAAAATAATTTAATCATCTAACCTCCTGCTCGAGTCTTAACGTATCTCAATTTGTTGCTTAATAAATTCAACAGCACTTAACGCTGCTTTTTCTCTATTTTGCAGTTCAGTTACGCCACTTTTTTTACGTGGTTTTAATGAGTGATCGCCATCACTCAGCCAAGTAAACAAAGGCTGCTTTGGCATTTTCATAGTAAGCAGTTCTTCACGTGTACCAAATGTATCTCGCTCGCCCTGTAATACTAAAAAAGGGCAAACAATATCAGCAAAATGATCGGTGCGTAATTTTTCTGGCTTACCCGGCGGATGAAATGGATAACCAAATGCTATAACACCTGAAAGGCTTTGCTCTGTACTACATGCAAGCATTGATGCCATGCGACCGCCCATCGATTTACCGCCTATAAACAACGGCAAATCTGGCTGCGCACTCGTTAGCACTTGTTCATAATAAATAAGTAGCTTTGGTGCTCGCTCAGGAGGCCTGCGTTTATTAGTTTTTTTAGCGATTTGCATATATTCAAAATCAAATAAACCAACATCAACACCCTGCTCGCTTATTAATTTTGCCATGTGCTGCATAAAGTCAGAATCGCTACCAGCACCTGCGCCATGTGCAAATATAAACTGTGCTATTGCAGGTTTCTCCGTGCTTTTAAACCATTCAATCATTATTAATACTCATGTTCTTGCTCATGCTCTACTAAGCTCAGCATCCACTCTTTAAACGAAACTATTTTACCAAGCTCTGTTTGCGACTCACGAAGCACTAAGTAATACGCATTTTTACTCTCTAGGCTATGATTAAACGGAATTACCAAACGCCCTGCGTCTATGTCGGGTTTAGCTAATACACTATTGCCGATTGCCACACCTTGTCCATGTACCGCTGCTTGTAACACCATAGAGGAGTGGCTAAATATAGGCCCTTGATTTACCTGGATGTTACGCACGCCTGCGGTTTTCATCCACGTTTTCCAGTTTTTACGTGTAGTGTCGTGTAATAGTGTGTGATGCGCTAAATCACTAGGTTGATCAAGCGGCTTTAATCCGCTTAATAACATAGGACTACAAAGTGGTACTAAATATTCGGTATGAAGCTTGTACGCTTGTACGCCATTCCAATGACCCCTTCCATAATAAATAGCAATATCTACGTCATCCGTGAGTGAGTTTTCATCTTGGTCTTGTGCTTTTATTCGAACATCTATCTCTGGATGTAACTCATTAAACAAACTCAAACGAGGCACTAACCACTGAATAGCAAAACTAGGGGTTAGGCTTACCGTTAGTGAGCCCTTAGCGCCACGAGCTAATAGCTTTTCAGTTGCATCAATAAGCTGAGTAAAAATCTCTTTAATATCTAAAAAATAGCCTTGGCCTTCTTCAGTTAACAATAAAGAGCGGTTTTTACGTAAAAACAACTTCAGCCCTAAATGCTCTTCAAGTGTTTTTATTTGATGACTTACTGCCGCCTGCGTTACATAAAGCTCTTCTGCAGCTTTTGTAAAACTTAAATGGCGTGCAGCCGCTTCAAAGGCTTTTAATGCGTTTAATGGAGGTACCCGTCTTGACATAATAACCAAGCTTAGAATTAGTTTTTCTTATGCGTGAGATTATATACATCATATAAGTTTGTGTATATTAAAGGCATAAAAAAAGCGACCTGAGTCGCTTTTTAATAAACATCATGCTTAATTATAAATCGCTTGCACTTGTATCAAGTGGGGCAAAGCTTTTAATTAAATCATCAACCGCTTTCATTTGCGTTAAGTAGCCTTCTAACTTACTAAGCGCTAGCGCACATGGGCCATCACATTTAGCTTCGTTAGGATTTGGATGCGCTTCGATAAATAAACCAGCAATACCCAACGCCATACCGCTGCGCGCAAGCTCTGCTGCTTGTGCACGACGACCATCAGCAGAGTCAGCTCGTCCACCAGGGCGTTGTAACGCATGTGTTGCATCAAAAATAACAGGTGCCATTGCCTTCATGTCATCCATACCCAGCATATCAACCACAAGGTTGTTGTAACCAAAGCTAGAACCACGCTCACAAAGGGCTACGTTGTTATTACCAGCTTCATTAAATTTAGTAATGATATGACGCATTTCATGTGGCGCTAAAAACTGTGGTTTTTTCACATTAATAATTGCACCTGTTTTAGCCATCGCCACAACTAAATCTGTTTGACGCGCTAAAAAAGCAGGTAACTGAATTACATCAACAACTTCTGCAACAGGTGCAGCTTGATGCGGTTCATGTACGTCAGTAATTAGTGGAATTTTAAACGTGTTTTTAATTTCTTCGAATATTTTTAAACCTTCTTCCATACCTGGACCGCGGTACGAATTGATTGAAGAGCGATTAGCTTTATCAAATGAGGCCTTAAATACATAAGGAATATTTAATTTCGTCGTAACTTCTACGTAATGCTCTGCAACACGCATTGCTAAATCGCGAGATTCTAATACGTTAATACCACCAAACAAGACAAACGGTTTGTTGTTTGCAAGTTCAATTTCATTAATTTTAATAATTTGGTCTTTCATTTAAATTCCTTAAGGTGCAACTGCTTGCATCATTAATCCACAAATATAAGCCATATAAGTACCCACACCGTAGCCCAGTACAGCTAACAAGACACCAACAGGCGCTAATGACGGATGAAACGCTGATGCTACAACAGGTGCTGACGCTGCGCCGCCCACATTAGCCTGAGAACCCACTGCCATATAAAATAACGGTGCTTTAATCAGTTTAGCCACAATTAACATAATGCTTGCATGCACTAACATCCAAATTGCACCCACTAAAAATAGCCCAGGGTTATTGAAAATAGCGGTTACATTCATGTGTAAACCAATCGATGCAACCAAAATATATAAAAAGCTAGAAGCTACTTTTGAAGCGCCAAACGCTTCTATTTGCCTCACTTTAGTAAACGATAAGCCTATACCAATCGTTGTTGATATAACAATTAGCCAAAAGAATTTACTGTTTAAGCTGTATTCTTTTGCCCATTCATAAGTAGTGCCAAAGTACGGCCCCAAAAAGTCAGCGCAAAAGTGTGCTAAGCCAGTTATACCAAATGCAATTGCAATCAGCGTCATGTAATCATTAAGAGTTGGGATGCGTGCATGTTCTGCGTGATATTCTTCCACACGCTTTTTCAAATCTTCAATTGCGCTTGTATCAGCACCCGTCGCTGCATCAATCTTTTTATGATTTGCTGCCATTAACAATAAAACAGCCATCCAAATATTAGCGACAATTACATCTACTGTAATCATGACTGAGAATATATCACCACCAACTTCAAACATTTCTTTCATTGATGCTTGGTTAGCACCGCCGCCAATCCAGCTACCTGCAACAGTTGTCATACCGCGCCATACGGCATCTGGGCCATGCCCACCAACAATACTTGGGTCAAATGCGCTCACTACTAAAATAGCTAATGGCCCACCAATAACAATGCCTAAAGTACCCACTAAAAACATAATAAGTGCTTTAGGGCCTAAGTTAATAATCGCTTTTAAATCAATACTAATGGTAAGTAGTATTAAACAGGCAGGTAGTAAGTAGCGCGAAGCCACATAATAAACATTAGATTTATTACCATCTACAATACCAAAGGTATTTAATAACGAAGGTAAAAAGTAACACAGTAATAAAGCAGGTACGTATTTATAAAAACGTTTTAAAGCTGGACGCTCACTGTTTGAGGTTTTAAAAATAAACCCCAAAATAATAGCAAGCAAACCAAGCACAACGGCATCATTTGTAATTAATGCGCTTTGAGTTTCAACCATAATTATTCCTATTCTTAATGGTGCGTTTTATTATTATCTTCTAGTTCTTCTATTTGGTGTTGAATAATCTCTATTGCAGGATCGTCCGGACACTCATCTACAAAAAACTGTAAATCATCACGTGCCATTTTAGGGCAACCGAGCTGATTTAATAAGTAACCTCTGTCGCGTCTCTCATACGGGTCGTCGCCTATTAACTCCATTAGCATCTCTACACAGGTTAAAGCATGACCAAATTTATTTTCGCTAATGAAAGACCATTTTTGCTGAGCTAAAAATAACTTATATACTTCGTCATCAAAAATCAGTTCTAGTGGCTCTTGCTCTTGACCATCATCTTCATCTGCGTTTTCAGGGATAATATACCAACTTTGTTGTCCACTGCTTGGCTCTATTATGTAGCCTTCTTCATCACTAATCGCCACATGTACACCAACATCACCTTGGGTAAGACTAAGGTTCGCGTCACAGTTAGCTTGTTGTAAAAAATGACAAAGTATAATTGCCAGTGTTGTAGGTGAACCACTGCGCATAGAAAGCGTATAGCTTAATGTATTTAATTTATATTCAGGCACTTTTAAACCTGATGCACTAAATAGCCAATCACTGTAAAACATATCTAATAATTTTTCGAGGCGATCGTGCTCATCACTCACTTTTAAACACAGCGCTGAAATTTGCTGTTCAAAGTCAGTTAAAGTTTCATAACATGGTGTTAAATCTATCTGAGGGTCCCACTTTGACTCTGCTTTAATACAGCGGTAAATCGCTGGAGGTGTAAATTCATCGTAAGCATCATCAAGATAAGATTCATCGTGTTCGTCAAACCCGAGGGTAGTCATTAATACTGCAACATTTTAGAAAACGAAGGCGTAGTTTACCTAACTTTAAAGCTATATACCAATATAGAGGTGTATTTGAATATTTTCTGAGAGGGAGTTGTATTTGAGCTTTACAAAACAACTATAAAGCTCAAATAGTCAGATATTACTTAAAGCAAAAAAGCTGATTTAGACGTCGCTAAATAACCTATCGCTAAAATAACAGCGGTATTAACTAAAACGTAAGCAACTTTAGCCGTCATTTTAGTTTGTCTGGCGCTTTTAGCCCCAATACCGATGTATATAACCACTAAAACTATTTTTTCTAATAGCCAATATTGTTCAAACGGATTAATTTTGGCCATAAATATAAGCGTAAGTGCAGACACTAATAACAAAGTATCTATACTGTGACTACCAATCATTACTGCTTTATTTTTTGCTAATTTACCACTGCCCATTCGCGAAAAAGCGCGAACATAAAATAATATTACACTTAACATCGCAATTGCCATGTGCGAGTGCTTTACTGCTAAATAATCCATATGCCCCTGTACTTCTGTTTTATAAAAATCTAATCAGGAAAACGGCTAAGAACCGCCTCTAACTCATCAAGCTTTTCGTTAAATACTTCAACCATTTTTGGTTCAAAATGTGTGCCTTTTTCAGCATTAATTTCATCAACCACATTTTGTAATGTCCAAGGCTCTTTATAACACCGTTTATGGCGAAGTGCATCGTATACATCAGCAAGTGCGACTATGCGACCAAATACATTAATTGCGTTTCCGCTTAGACCTTGTGGGTAACCAGACCCATCCCATTTTTCATGATGCTCTTTTGCAATAATTGCACCTGTACTCACAATTTCATGGGGAGAGTCTTTTAAAATAGTATAGCCTTTATCAGTATGGGTTTTCATCACTTCCCATTCTTGAGGTTCTAACTTTGCTGGTTTGTTTAAAATCGCATCAGGAATACCCACTTTACCTACATCATGAAGAGGAGACGCCAACCTTACTAAATCTGCATCATGTTTAGATAAACCATAGCCCTCAGCTAAAATATGACAAATATGTGCTACACGTTTAACATGATTACCTGTCTCGGTTGAGCGCTGCTCTACTGCTTCACTTAACCTATAAACAAGCTCTTGTTGTGTCGCTTCTATTTCAGACTGAAGCTGCACATTTTCAAAGGCAAGTTGCACATTTTGAGAAAATATTTTGATTAAATGACGCTGAGTATCCGTTAAATCCTTTGGGACACCTGATATGAACAGCATTGAGTTATGATTGTACTCACTACTGCAGTACGCAAATAAGTAATTATCTTTATAAATAATACTTTTATCATTAAGCGCCTGATGACACGCACTTAACTGCTCAGCTTGTAATACCTCATCAAGCTCTTTACCTTCACTTTTTTCAAAATCGCCAGTGCCAGAGCAAACTATTAGTTTTTTATTTTTTTCATGTTCTGGGTTTTGTGCAACTAAAGTGGTGGCATACATAGCTTGATCAGCAATACCCAATAAAGATGTTAATTGCTGCATAACGCCTTCAATAAAGTGCTCAATTGAATGCGCAGAAAAAATATCACGAGACGCTATAATTATTTTCTCAAGCCCTTCGCGTGATTGCTCAATCGAAATAATATCCCGATACGAGCGTAGGCTCGACATAATAACAGTAAATAATTTTTGAGCCGTTAGCTCCGTTTTCGATTTGTAATCGTTAATATCATAATTAATAATGACTTGACGTTCAGGTGCCTGGCCAGGTTGGCCTGTTCTTAAAATAATCCGTATATGATTATTTTTAGCTTCTTCACGAATAAACTTAGCAACCTGCAAACCAGCGTCGTCGGTTTCCATTACCACGTCAAGTAGCACAATAGCGGCATCTGGATGCTCTTTTATGAGCTCTTTCGCTTCAGCACCTGAGTAGGCACTAATAAACTCTAAGCGTTTATTTTGAAATTCAAAATCACTCAGTGCTAGTTTTGTAACAGCATGAACTTCAGGTTCATCATCAACGATTAATACTTTCCAGGTACCGTGTTCAATCTCATCGATTGTTTCTTCTGGTTCATCTGAAAATAAAAAATCACCCATCATAGTCGAAATTCCTTCATGGCATTATTTAACGCACTAGTAGGCAATTATTATTCTCTAGGGCCACAGTGCAAGTGTTACACGGTCATTGTTACCAAGGTCTTTCACTGTTTTAATATTAACAAACGCCATTTTTTCAAAAAAATGACGAACAGCTTCACCTTGCTCAAAACCGTGTTCTATTAAAAGATAGCCATTAGATGACAAATAGTCACGTGATTGTGTAATTATTTGTTTAATATCAGACATTCCGCAATCATCAGCCACTAATGCCGATAGAGGCTCAAAGCGCACATCACCCTGATTTAAATGTATATCACTACTTTCTATATAAGGAGGGTTAGTGACAATTAAATTGAATTTTTCGCCATGCAACTCACTAAACCAGTTACTTTGTTTAACATGTACATTATTAATCGCTAATCGCTGCTGGTTACGTGTAGCAAGTGCAACTGCATCGCTTACTCTATCTACTGCAGTAATTTGCCAATTAGGCATTTCACTACCCAGTGCCAACGCTATTGCACCAGTACCTGTGCCTAAATCCAGCACCTTTGCTGTAGCGGGTAGCGCTATTTCAAGTGCTTGCTCGACTAATGTTTCAGTATCTGGTCGAGGTATTAGGGTCGTTGCGTTAATTTCAAGCGATAAGCTCCAAAATTCACGCAGCCCAGTTATATGGGCTACGGGCTCACCTTTTAAACGTCTTTGGATAAATACATTAAACTGCGATTGTTGCTCATCACTAAGCGCATGTTCTGGCCAAGTAAAAAGGTAACTGCGAGGTTTTTGAAGTATATGAAGAAGTAAAACTTGTGCATCTAATTTAGCACTTTCGCTGCTAAGTGCTAATAAGTCAGCACCTGCAGCAATTGCTTGTTCAAGAGTGTGAGCCACAATTACTCGTCGCCCATGGCCGCAAGTAAGTCAGCTTGATGCTCTTGCATTAATGGGTCAATAATCGCACTTAAATCACCGGCTACCACTTCGTTTAAACGATAAAGTGTTAAGTTAATACGGTGATCGGTAATACGACCTTGCGGGTAGTTATAAGTACGAATACGCTCAGAACGATCGCCACTACCTACCAAGTCACGACGTTCAGAGGCTTCTGCCGCATGGCGTTTTTCATCTTCAGCCTGTTGCAAACGTGCTGCAAGTACCGACATCGCTTTAGCACGGTTTTTATGCTGCGAACGCTGATCCTGACACTCAACCACAACACCGGTAGGTATATGTGTAAGTCGAATAGCAGAATCAGTTTTATTTACGTGCTGACCACCTGCGCCTGATGCACGAAATGTATCAACTTTTAAATCTGCTGTATTAATTTGTATCGCTTCAGCTTCTGGTACTTCTGCCATAACCGCAACAGTACACGCTGAGGTATGAACACGACCTTGTGATTCAGTCTCTGGCACACGTTGTACGCGGTGTACACCTGATTCAAACTTTAATTGACCGTAAACGCCTTCGCCACTGATATTTGCAATAACTTCTTTGTAACCGCCATGCTCACCTTCATTGGTGCTTACAACTTCTACTTTCCATTTTTTATTTTCTGCGTAGCGGCTGTACATACGAAATAAGTCACCAGCAAAAATAGCAGCTTCATCGCCGCCCGTCCCTGCACGTACTTCAACAAACACGTTGTTGTTATCTCGCGGATCTTTTGGCAACATTAATACTTGAATTTGATCTTCAATCACTAGTATTTGTGCTTTTGCTTCTTTATATTCTTCTTGCGCCATTTCACGCATTTCAGGGTCAGAATCTTTAAGCATTTCTTCTGCACTGGCTAAATCGTCTTGCGTTTCTTTATAGTTTAAAAACGTTTTTACAATCTCTTCAAGCTCAGAATACTCTTTTGAAAGCGCACGAAAACGGTTTTGATCACTAATGACCGACGGGTCGCTTAGCAGCGCTTGTACTTCTTCATAACGCTCTACTAAGGTTTCTAATTTATTATAAACAGACTCTTTCATTTAACGGTTATTCCTGATCAATACCTAACATTTTTTTCAACTGGTTTAGCTGCGCCACTTCACCTTTTTTCGCTGCATCTTGTATTGCACGGGTAGGCGCGTGCATTAAGCGATTGGTTAATTTATTGGCGAGCTCTAATATAATTTTTTCTGCATCTTTACCTGTATTGAGCTGACTAACAGCACGCTCTACAAGCTCAGACTTAATTGTTTGTACATCGTTTCGATAATGGCGGATTAAATCTACCGAATCGAGTGAACGCATCCACATTGCAAATTCTTTGGTGCGTTCAGTAATAATTATTTGCGCTTGCTGTGCAGCTTGCTCGCGCGCTGCCATATTCTCGCTTACAATGGTTTGTAAGTCATCAACGGAATATAAATAGGCAGCATCTAGCTCCCCAACTTGGCTTTCTATATCACGCGGAACCGCTATATCTATAAATAGCATAGGTTTGTGACGTCGCTGCTTTAGCGCCTGCTCAACCACCCCTTTACCAATAATAGGCAAAGTGCTGGCTGTAGAACTAATCACTATATCGGCTTTATGCAAACGCTCAGGCAATTGCGCCAAAGCAATCACATCTGCCGACACTTCATCAGCTAAGTTACGAGCTCGCTCAATAGTTCTATTTGCAACAGTGATATTTTGAGGCTCATTTTGGTATAAATGTTTAGCAACCAATTCAATGGTTTCACCTGCGCCAATTAATAACACATTGGTCTTATCAAGCTTGCCATAAATATGCTTTGCCAAGTTAACTGCAGCAAACGCTACCGATACAGCACTTGCGCCAATATCGGTTTCAGTTCTAACTTGTTTCGCCACTGAAAATGTTTTTTGAAACAACCTATCAAACGTAACACCTACAGCATCGTGGTTTTTAGCACTAAAAAACGATTGTTTTATTTGCCCCAAAATTTGCGGTTCGCCCAACACCAAAGAATCCAACCCACACGCCACGCGCATTAAGTGATTAATAGCATCGTTATCTTCGTAGCAATAAGTGTTTTTGCTCAGTTCATGTTCATCCAAACCATGGAAACTGGCAAGCCAGCTCAACAGTGTTTGGGAATTTTGCTGAGCGAGGCTACAATAGATCTCGGTTCGATTGCAGGTAGACACAATAACCGCTTCATTAAAGTCGGCATGGCCACTTAATTGTTGCAACGCCTCTGAAATTTGCTCAGGCGAAAAAGCCACTTTTTCACGTAATTCTACGGATGCGGTTTTGTGATTTATACCTAGTGCTATTATGGTCATATTTGCCAAATATTGCTGAGCCCTACTTCAAAGGCGGTAATTTTACCAAAAATCAGCGGAATATGGAAAGTAAGGAACAACATTTGATTCGACAATATTTGATTTTATTCATGTTTTTTTTGTTTTTAGGTGGCTGTGCTCATCAAATTGATACAAAAACAACACTTTATGATGATTGGAAACCACGTTTAGCTGCTCAAAAAACTTGGCAAGTAGAAGGTAAACTTGCATTTATTAGCCCAGAAGAGCGTCAATCTGCAAACTTAAATTGGCAGCAAACAACAAATTCCAATAATTTAATACTGACTACTTTTATTGGTACTCGTATTTTGTCGCTTAAACAAACAGCTAACGGTGCTGAATTAAAGTTTGACGGTGAACAATACTTTGATACTAACGCTGCAGAGCTTTTAAAACGATTAACGGGTTTTACACTACCGGTTGATAATGCCGATAACTGGCTTAAAGGCACTATTGACGATGAAAGTTTAATTGTTGATGAGCTTGGGCGTGCAAAGCAAGTATTATGGTTTGATAATACAGGCAAAAAATGGCAAATAGATTATGGCGCCTATGTACAAAACGCAGGTTACTGGTTACCTACTAAACTGACGTTAAAGCACCAACAAATAAAAATTAAAATTCAACTATACGATTGGCAGTTTAAATAAGTATGAATAACAAAACCTCTTTTTCACTTATTGCTCCGGCAAAACTCAATTTATTTTTACATATTAATGCTCGCCGAGAAGATGGTTATCATGAACTTGAAACCTTATTTACTTTTTTAAATTTTGGCGATGAGCTGCATTTTGAGTTAACAACAGATGGGAGTATTTCTGTCGGTGGTGATACTAAAGACATCCCTCTAAATGATAATCTCATCTATAAAGCGGCTTTATTATTACAAACACACTGTAAAACCTCTTTGGGTGTAAAAATAAATTTAATTAAGCGCTTGCCGATGGGGGGCGGTGTTGGAGGAGGTTCATCTGACGCAGCGAGTACTTTATTAGCCCTAAATAAGTTATGGAAATTGGCACTAAATTTAGAAACACTAGCACAATTGGGGCTCAAGTTAGGGGCAGATGTTCCAGTGTTCATACAAGGTCAAAGCGCCATAGCGCACGGTATTGGTGAAAAACTACACCACGTAACACTTGAACAAAAATGGTACTGCGTTGTACACCCTAACCAACATGTAAGTACCGCAAAAATATTTACACATCCAGATTTAAAACGCGACACACCAAAAATAATAGGCGACTGGAAACACCATACTTTGACCAACGATTGTGAGCCTTTAGTTAAAAAGCTTTGCCCCGAGGTTGAAAAAACCCTCCAGTGGTTGCTAAAATACGCACCGTCGAAGATGACCGGAACAGGTTCATGTTGTTTTGTCGAATTTGCTAGCCAAGTTCAAGCACAAGATGTACTTGAAAATCTCCCCCATACTTGGCAGGGTTTTGTGGCTTCAAGCGCAAATGTCTCACCTGCTCATACGGAGTTAACCGCCATATTCGATCAATGAAGTAACGTACAAGTAATCATAAGTTAACCCGCAGTGAAATTTATCATTGCCCGTTAGTCCAAATATTCAGTGCCTGAGGAACCCTACCGTGCCTGACATGAAGCTCTTCGCTGGTAACGCAACACCTGAGTTAGCTCAAAAAGTTGCAAAACGTTTATATATTGAATTAGGCGATGCTGTTGTTGGCCGTTTTAGCGACGGTGAGATCAGTGTTCAAATAAATGAAAATGTTCGTGGCTCGGACGTTTTTATCTTGCAATCAACCTGTGCCCCTACAAACGATAACCTGATGGAACTTATCGTTATGGTTGATGCTCTACGTCGTGCATCTGCAGGTCGTATTACTGCCGTCATTCCTTATTTTGGTTATGCGCGCCAAGACCGTCGTGTACGTTCTGCTCGTGTTCCAATTACCGCTAAAGTTGTTGCAGATTTCTTATCAAGTGTTGGTGTTGACCGTGTTCTTACGGTTGATTTACACGCTGAACAAATCCAAGGCTTCTTTGATGTACCTGTAGATAACGTATTTGGCAGCCCTGTATTACTTGAAGATATGAAAGAACGCGACTTTGAAGACGTCGTTGTTGTATCTCCAGATATCGGTGGTGTTGTACGTGCTCGTGCAATTGCAAAACTACTAAACGATACCGATTTAGCAATCATTGATAAACGTCGCCCTCAAGCAAATGTTTCTCAAGTAATGCACATTATTGGTGACGTTGAAGGTCGTGATTGTATTATCGTAGATGATATGATTGATACCGGTGGTACATTGTGTAAAGCCGCAGAAGCACTTAAAGAACATGGCGCTAAGCGTGTATTTGCATACGCAACGCACCCTATCCTTTCAGGTAAAGCAGCCGAAAACTTACGTGACTCAATGATTGATGAAGTAATTGTAACTGACTCAATTCCGCTATCTGATGAGCTTAAAGCCCTTGATAAAGTTAAGGTACTTACGCTTGCTGACATGTTAGCAGAGACTATTCGTCGTATTAGTAACGAAGAATCTATCTCAGCGATGTTTGAACACTAAAATTAAACATTCCTGAATATAAAAGCGCCTTTTGGCGCTTTTTTTGTAAGCGATGTTTATTTTATCTGGGCGTGGTGGTATGATAGCGCGCCTTTTGGCTAGGGACCTTGGTCGCAAAGGCCCTACACATTTAAATAACTGGAGACATCATGTCTAACAAAACTTATACGTATAACGCTGAACTTCGCGTAGAAACTGGTACTGGTGCGAGCCGCCGCCTACGTCGCGAAGACAAAGTTCCTGCAATCCTTTACGGAGCTGATAAAGAAGCTTTATCTCTTACTTTTGCTCATAAAGATATGATCAAAGCTCAAGAAGACGAAGGTTTCTACACGCATATCCTTACGCTTAACGTTGATGGCGAAGCTGTTGAAGTAATCTTAAAAGATATCCAACGTCACCCATTCAAGCCTAAGCTTACTCACCTTGATTTCCAACGTGTAGATGCTACTCATAAATTTCAAACTAAAGTTCCTCTACACTTCATCGGTGAAGAGATTGTAACTAAAGCTGGCGCAACTGTTGTTCACCAGTTAACTGAAGTTGAAATTACGTGTCTTCCAAAAGCACTTCCAGAATTCATTGAAGTAGATGTTTCTAAGTTTGTTGTTGGCGATTCAGTTCATATCTCTGACCTAACTTTCCCTAAAGGCGTTAGCTCTGTAGATTTAGCTAAAGGCGAAGGCCATGATCAGTCTATCCTGACTATCAAAGCAAACAAAGCAGCTCCAGTTGAAGACGACGCTGCAGCAGCAGAATAATATTTAAGGTCTCGCAACCTTGAATTCTATTCAAATGCTTGTGGGCCTGGCTAATCCAGGCCCCGAATACGCAAACACACGCCACAATGCAGGTGCTTGGTTCATCGAGCAAATCGCTGCACGCTATAACTGCACTCTAAAACACGATCCTAAATATCACGGCCTTACAGGCAAAGTGATCATTCAAGGCCAAGAATTCAAATTATTGATCCCCACTACTTACATGAATTTAAGTGGTAAAGCGGTCAGTAGTTTAGCTAATTTTTTCAAAATCCCTGTCGAGGACATTTTAGTTGCCCATGACGAATTGGATTTAGACCCAGGCGTTGCCAAATTAAAAAAAGGTGGCGGGCATGGCGGTCATAATGGTTTAAAAGACATTATTGCAAAAATGGCAAATCAAAAAGACTTTATGCGCTTGCGCATTGGTGTAGGTCATCCGGGGCATCGTGAAATGGTAACTGGTTGGGTGCTTGGAAAAGCGGCCAAAGAAGACCAAGAAAAAATGGATGCTGCTGTTGATGAAGCAGTTCGTTGCATGGAAATACTTGCAAAAGATGGTGTGTTAAAAGCACAAAACAGACTACATTCGTTTAAACCCTAGTAACTTGGGTCCAAGTACACCGTTTAAACGAATTCTAAACAAGGTATCTTACTATGGGTTTTAAATGTGGCATCGTTGGCTTGCCTAACGTAGGTAAATCAACGCTTTTCAATGCACTAACTAAAGCGGGTATTGAAGCCGCTAACTTTCCTTTTTGTACCATTGAGCCTAATACAGGTGTGGTACCTGTGCCAGATCCTCGTCTAGACGAACTTGCTAAAATTGTTAATCCTCAACGAGTTCTTACCACTAGTATGGAATTTGTAGACATTGCTGGCTTGGTAAAGGGCGCATCTAAAGGTGAAGGCCTTGGTAACCAGTTTTTAGCTAACATTCGTGAAACCGATGCAATTGGCCACGTAGTTCGCTGTTTTGAAGATGAAAACATCATACACGTAGCAGGCACTATTGACCCTGCTGACGATATTGACGTAATCAACACTGAGTTAGTACTTGCTGATATGGATAGCGCTGAAAAAGCCCTTTTCCGTAACGCAAAAAAAGCAAAAGGTGGTGATAAAGACGCCAAAGAGCAAAATGCCGTACTTGAAAAAGTAAAAGTGCATCTTGATGAAGGCTTAACTTTACGCGCTTTAGCATTAACTAAAGAAGAAAAAGCAGCAATCAGCTCTATCAACTTCTTAACTATTAAACCAACTATGTATATTGCAAACGTTGCTGAAGATGGTTTTGAAAATAATCCATACCTTGACCGTGTACGCGCTATTGCTGCAGCAGAAGATGCGATTGTTGTTCCTGTATGTGCTGCTATCGAATCTGAGCTTTCAGAATTAGATGACGAAGACAAGCTTGAGTTTATGGCTGATCTTGGCTTAGAAGAGCCCGGTCTTAATCTTGTTATTCGTGGTGGTTATGAATTACTACAATTACAAACTTATTTCACTGCGGGTGTTAAAGAAGTGCGTGCATGGACAATCCCTGTAGGTGCAACAGCGCCACAAGCAGCGGGTAAAATCCATACCGACTTCGAGCGTGGCTTTATTCGTGCGCAAACGATTGCTTTTGACGACTTTGTTGCCTTTAAAGGTGAAAGCGGCGCAAAAGAAGCAGGTAAGATGCGTCAAGAAGGTAAAGAGTACATTGTTAAAGACGGCGATGTAATGAACTTCTTGTTCAACGTATAAGTCAAATGAAACCAAATTAGTATTGGTAATAATTTTAAAGGCTCGTTTTTACGAGCCTTTTTTGTACCTCCAACGTTATAAACTTATAACATTGATATAGCCCCAACCTAAATGCCTACGTTTAATTTAAAAAACACACTGCGCAGAAGATCAAACCTCAATAATAAGTACCTCTTAAACAAATTAATGTTAAGATTTAACCAGAGCGTAATAATTTGTTGAATAATCAAACAGCTTCAAACTATTGGTTTTTGCTTTTTTTATTTAGCGACAAATTTTGTATGTGAATTGCACTCAAAAAATCATCATTTTTATTAAAATTTAGCCGCTTAGCTTAATTTTCCTGCAAACAAACACAGTTAAGTGTTTTTTTGCAAAAAAGGTGTTGACGAATTTGGGTCATATCAGCATAATACGCCCCGCACTCAGCGATGAAGTGCTAACAAAAAAAGATGGCTAAGTAGCTCAGCTGGTTAGAGCACATCACTCATAATGATGGGGTCACAGGTTCAAATCCCGTCTTAGCCACCATATTTTTTTGTTGCTCAATGAAGAGTTTAAAATAACTACCTTGTGTGCGGGAGTGGCGGAATTGGTAGACGCGCTGGATTTAGGTTCCAGTATCTTAGGATGTGAGAGTTCAAGTCTCTCCTTCCGCACCATAATTCTTGATAAGAATTAAAACTATCAATTGTTATTGTTGGGATATCGCCAAGCGGTAAGGCACCAGGTTTTGATCCTGGCATTCCCAGGTTCAAATCCTGGTATCCCAGCCAACAATGGCTAAGTAGCTCAGCTGGTTAGAGCACATCACTCATAATGATGGGGTCACAGGTTCAAATCCCGTCTTAGCCACCACTTCTTTTTTTAGAAGTGGCTCTGCAAGAGTTAAATTGCACTCAATGAAGAGTCTAAAATAACTACCTGTGTTTTATAACACAAACGATGCGGGAGTGGCGGAATTGGTAGACGCGCTGGATTTAGGTTCCAGTAACTTCGGTTGTGAGAGTTCAAGTCTCTCTTTCCGCACCATGTTCTTGATACGAACTAAAAATATCAATTAATTCTTTGTTGGGATATCGCCAAGCGGTAAGGCACCAGGTTTTGATCCTGGCATTCCCAGGTTCAAATCCTGGTATCCCAGCCAACTTCTTCTACCAAGGAAAGTTGGATAAAAGAATACCTCTTGCTTAGAGTTTAAATGAGCAAATTAGTGATGCGGGAGTGGCGGAATTGGTAGACGCGCTGGATTTAGGTTCCAGTATCTTAGGATGTGAGAGTTCAAGTCTCTCCTTCCGCACCATGTTCTGATAAGAACTAAAATTATAAAAGAATTCTTTGTTGGGATATCGCCAAGCGGTAAGGCACCAGGTTTTGATCCTGGCATTCCCAGGTTCAAATCCTGGTATCCCAGCCAACTTCTTCTACCAAGGAAAGTTGAATAAAAGAATGACTCTAGCTTAGAGGTTAAATGAGCACATTAGTGATGCGGGAGTGGCGGAATTGGTAGACGCGCTGGATTTAGGTTCCAGTATCTTAGGATGTGAGAGTTCAAGTCTCTCCTTCCGCACCATGTTCTTATTAAGAACTAAAATTAATATCAAATTTATAGTTGGGATATCGCCAAGCGGTAAGGCACCAGGTTTTGATCCTGGCATTCCCAGGTTCAAATCCTGGTATCCCAGCCAATTTGACTTCCTCCTCTAAAACTTCTCAATATTCATTAAATTCAGCTTACTTTTTCTGTACTTAAATATACATTTATAAATTCGTCTATATTTATTGGTTTGCTATATAAATACCCTTGTAAATAATCACAGTTCATACTCAATAGCGCTTGCTCTACTTCTTTGGTTTCTATTCCTTCAGCTACTACATCGCAATTTAATCGGCTCGCCAAAAACAACGTAGATTCTACAATAGCGTAATCAGGCGGATTAATGAGCATGTCTTTGATAAACGATTGATCTATTTTTATCTGGTTTATGGGCAACTCCCTTAATAACGACAGTGACGAAAACCCCGTACCAAAATCATCAACACTAAATTTAAATCCACGCATACTTAACTGCTGCATCATTTTTCTTGCTGCGGGTATGTTTGTCATCATTGCCCCTTCTGTAATTTCAAATATTAGTGAATCACTTAAAGTCGGGTCAGTAGTAAGTAAGCTAATTATAAATTCATAAAACTCGCTGCTTTCAATATCTTTCGTTGATAAGTTGACATGAATAGTACCGGTAAACCCAAAGAGTTTAAGTTTTCTAATATGGTTAACTGCTTCTTGTACAACCCATTTCGATAAAACAAAAATAAGCCCTGTACGCTCAGCTACACTTATAAACTTTTCAGGACTAATAAAGCTACCATCAGCTTGCGGCCATCGGATCAGCGCTTCTAGGCCATGCAATTGAATATCTTTGGAGTTCATTATTGGTTGTAAATAAAGCTCGAACTCACCTTTGTGTAACGCGGCTTTAATTTTGACTGATAAATCAAAAAAGTCCTCAGCTCGTTTACCTATTTCAGATGAGTAATTTACTAAAGGTTGAAATGTCTTTTTTGCTTCATGCAGTGCCAAGTTGGCTTTTTTTAGTAACTGGTCGGGTAATCGGCTATCATCTGGGAAACGGCTTACGCCTATACTTAATTGTATTTTAACCATTTGCTCATGTGTACAAAACGGAGCTTTAACGGCTGAGTTTATAATATTTACACAGTGAGCCATGCTTTCATCAGTATCGGTATTCAGTAAAAACGCAAACTCATCCCCCCCGATTCGATATAACTTAGCAATGCCACATAGTTCTTTGCTTAACTTATTAGCAAAAGCAGCCAGTAGTTGATCACCACATTGATGACCAAACGCATCATTAATTTGTTTAAAATTATTTAAATCAATATAAAATAATGCAAATGAAGAAGGGTAATCGACTTGTTTACTCAAGGATTTAAAAAAGTTATTGCGGTTGGGTAAGGTTGTTAAGTTATCGTGCTCAGTTTGATATTTTTGATACTGCGTTGCTTGCTCTATTTTAAGGATGCTTTTCAAACTCAGTTTGACAACTAAGAAAACAAACCCTGCACCACCAAATAATATTGTGGCAACTGCATTTCTTATTATTGGTGCCGTATCGTAATTTGAAAAGTAATAAAGTATCCACCAATACCCTAAAATAAAACAGACAATAGCGCATAACAGTACACTCCACGCTCTTTGCGATGTTTTTTTACAAACTTTAAAGGTTGTTTTTAAGCTAGCAACTAGCAGTAGCGCACCTAAAATAATTATTACTGAAAAAAAATTATCCACACATAGGCTCTTTAAAATTATTAAATTGCGGTTTAGTGATATAACCCTAGTCAAATTAAAATTTTATTTAATATAACTGGGTCACTATTTGTCCACTTAAAAACAGACATAAAAAAAGGCTCATAAATGAGCCTTTTTAATCTCTACTTTAAATTTAGCCTAAATCACCGCTAATTGCGTATTTTAAAACCCAGTTTTTTATAGGGCCTGTATTATTAGCCATTTTTAAAAACTGGCTACGTGCCCATTTAAGTGGCGCAACTTGGTTAGAAAAGCCAAAGTAACAGGCATCCATCATGCTCATCATTAATAAATTAGCCTTACGGCGAGCTCGCTCATATTCTTTAAGCGTTAACGGGCGCCCTATATCCCCTGCATTGTCTAAAACTTCAGCAAGTGCCACTACATCCTGAAAACCTAAATTTACACCCTGCCCTGCAAGCGGATTTATTGTATGTGCAGCGTCACCGACTAAAACCAAGCGCCCTTGTGAATAGTTGTTAGCATGTTGGCGAGTAAGCGGAAATATTGCATGAGTTTGTACTTCAAAGTCTCCAGCAAGTTCAGGAAATTTATTAAGTATGTGCATTTTTAGCTCAGCTGGGTTTAGCCCTTTAAATGCTTGCAGTGTATTTGCATCATCGTACCAAATTAAATTAGCGTATGGTGCATGCATTGGCAAAAATGCGAGTGGCCCACTTGGCGTAAACTGCTGCCATGTTTTTATTTGTTGCGGCGCATCGAGTTTAATTAATACCCCCATGCAATGCTGCTGATACTGCCAGCCGGTAATTCCTATATTAGCTTTAGCACGCAGCTGCGATTGTCCGCCATCGGCTGCAATCACTAAATCAGCGGTATAGGTTTGAGCTCCATACACAAGCGTAATTAAATCATCCGTTTGCTCTATTTTAGTAATAGGCGTGGCTTGCTCAATAACCTCAATTTTATAGTGATCAAATTGCTGCCATAAACTTGCTTGAATTAAACTATTTTCAATTAAGTGGCCTAAATGCGTGGTGTTTATATCGGCGCAGTCAAACAATAAATTATCACCACCGCGCTCAAATGCCTCTAATTGCTGATAAGGCGCTATGCGGTTTTGTCTTAAAAGCGGCATTGCTCCTAATTCATCAAGTAAATTTTCTGAAAAACGATTAATAGCCGACACTCTAATATCAACCTTATCACTACTAAGAATCTGTGATGGGTCTATTAGGTGTTTTTCGATTATGCGTACGCCAAAGCCCTGTTGAGCAAGCTTTATCGCCATAGCCGCGCCAACCATGCCACCACCAACTACTATCACATTATTTTTAGTCATGTTTTTCATCATTTTATTATTACTTGAGTCTGTTTTGATTGTATCAAAATTAATTTGTTTTATACCAGAGGATATCCCTAACCGCTGATTAAACTCGCCTCGTATTGATTTGAGATCACAAACATGAAAACTATACTTGGATCTGGACGGGTATCCAGCTAAAATACGCCTCCTTTAAGTGAGCATGCTTGCTCCTTAATCCTGTTTCAAGCACATTTTTGTGCCACTATCGAATTGAACACGAGGCTATATTTCAATGAGCAAAAAGCTGCATATTAAAACCTGGGGTTGTCAGATGAACGAATACGACTCTCAGAAAATGGCTGAACTTTTAGATGCCACCAACGGCTACCAGCTAACTGAAGATGCAACAGATGCCGACGTAATCTTACTTAACACCTGTTCAATTCGTGAAAAAGCACAAGAGAAAGTATTTCACCAATTAGGTCGCTGGAAGTTATTAAAAGACGACAAGCCAGATTTAATCATTGGTGTAGGTGGTTGTGTTGCCTCACAAGAAGGTGACTCTATTCGCCAACGTGCACCATTTGTAGATGTTATTTTTGGTCCGCAAACGCTACACCGTTTACCAGAAATGATTAAACAAGTGCAAGGCGACAAAGGCTCATCGGTTGTTGATATTTCATTCCCAGAGATTGAAAAATTTGACCGCCTGCCAGAGCCAAAAGCAGATGGCCCATCTGCTTTCGTATCAATTATGGAAGGCTGTTCTAAGTACTGTACTTTTTGTGTTGTACCTTATACCCGCGGTGAAGAAGTTAGTCGCCCAGTAGATGACGTACTACTTGAAGTTGCACAACTTGCAGAGCAAGGCGTACGAGAAGTAAATCTTTTAGGTCAAAACGTAAATGCATACCGCGGCGATACGCACGATGGCGAAATTTGTTACTTCTCTGATTTAATTCGTCTTATTGCAGCTATTGATGGTATTGACCGTATTCGTTTCACCACATCGCACCCGGTAGAATTTACCCCAGATATAATCGACGTTTACGCCGATGTACCAGAGCTTGTAGATCACTTACATTTACCAGTACAAAGTGGTTCAGACCGTATATTAAACCTAATGAAACGTGGCCATACGGCAATTGAATACAAATCGACAATTCGTAAGTTACGTAAAATTCGTCCTAACTTAAGTATGTCGTCAGATTTCATTATTGGTTTCCCAGGCGAAAGCAAAGAAGACTTTGAAGCAACCATGAAGCTTATTAGCGACATAGGTTTTGATATGAGCTTTAGCTTTATTTACAGCGCACGCCCAGGTACGCCAGCGGCAGATTTGCCGGATGACGTAACAGAGCAAGAGAAAAAAGAGCGCTTATACTTACTACAAAACCGTATTACACAAATGGCGCAGCAAATTAGTCGTCAAATGTTCGATACAGAGCAACGTATACTTGTTGAAGGTCCTTCTAAGAAGAACCCTATGGAATTACGTGGCCGTACAGAAAACAACCGTGTAGTAAACTTTGTTGGCCCGCACACTGTGATCGGACAGTTTGTTGATGTACGTATTACCGAAGCACTACCTAACTCTTTACGTGGTGACTTAATTCGTACAGAATCAGAAATGAACTTACGACGTGAAGTCGCTCCTTCAGCTATTTTAACTAAAGCTGCAACTGCAGAGCCAAAACCAGACACTGTTAACGAAATTGGCGTAGCTACTTTCGTTCCTTAGTCACACAATTAGCGCCAGTTAACGCTGGCGCAGTACTATAGGAAGCAATTTTGAGTAATCAGTTAAAAACATTAGAGATTTATTTAGAACCTGCCGATAACAAACGCCTTTCTTCTTTATGTGGCCCGTTTGACGAAAACATCAAACAAATTGAACGCCACCTGGCTGTTGAAATAATTCACCGTGACAACTTTTTTAAAGTAACCGGTAAACTACACAACTGCGCCGGCGCTGTAGAAATCTTAAAAAACCTTTATGTTGATACTCAGCCTGTTCGTGGTGTTTTAGGCGAAATAGAACCCGACGCCGTTCATTTAGCTATTACCGAATCAAAAGCCTTAGAGCAAGATGCATCCAGCAGCGCTTATGGCAAAGAAATGGTTATTAAAACCCGCCGTGGTGTTATTAAACCACGTAACGACAACCAAGGTGTTTATGTGGCTAATATTTTAAACCACGACATTACCTTTGGTATTGGCCCTGCAGGTACTGGTAAAACTTACCTTGCAGTTGCAGCCGCCGTCGACGCTCTTGAGCGCCAAGAAATACGCCGTATATTACTAACGCGCCCTGCTGTAGAAGCTGGCGAAAAGCTTGGCTTTTTACCTGGCGATTTAAGTCAAAAAATAGACCCATACCTGCGCCCTCTTTACGATGCGCTTTTTGAAATGCTAGGTTTTGAAAAAGTAGAAAAGCTCATCGAAAAAAATATCATCGAAGTCGCACCGCTTGCTTACATGCGCGGACGTACTTTAAACGATGCATTTATTATTTTAGATGAAAGCCAAAATACCACCGCCGAGCAAATGAAAATGTTTTTAACCCGTATAGGGTTTAACTCAAAAGCGGTGATTACAGGCGATATTACACAGGTCGATTTACCTCGTGGCACACGCTCAGGCCTTCGCCATGCAATTGAAGTACTTGATGGCGTAAACGAAATTAGCTTTAACTACTTCAAAGCCCACGACGTAGTACGTCACCCTGTTGTAGCACGCATAGTTGAAGCCTACGAGCGTAACGACGAAAGCGAGCGACTTAAGCGCATTGAAAAGCAAAATGCAAAAGACGCACTCGCTGCTCTTCAACAGCCTACTACTAAAGAGTAATACTTTGACAACCGAACTTGATTTACAAATAGCCTGTGAGTTTGACAACCTCCCAAGCGAAGAACAATTTGCGCTATGGGCCGACAAAGCCCTTAGCCAATACCGTGATGAGTCCGAACTCAGTATCGTTATTAGCGACGAAGCGCAATCGCAACAACTTAATAACGACTATCGCGGTAAAAATAAACCGACCAACGTACTGTCGTTCGAATTTGAAGCACCACCAGGCATAGATATTCCCTTGGTTGGTGATTTAATTATTTGCCCAGCCATTGTATTAGCTGAAGCAATTGAGCAAGAGAAGTCATTTCATGACCACTTTGCTCACATGGTTATTCACGGATGCTTGCATTTGCTTGGATTTGACCATATAAAGAGTGAAGACGCTTTAGAGATGGAAAGCATCGAAAAGCAATTACTTGCAGAGCTAAACATAGCAGACCCATACCGGGACGATATTTAAATTAACGGAGCAATTAGACGCAATGAGCGACGGTAACTCGCAATCTAGCCAGGGTTCTTCTGGCAAAACGTGGTTGGGCAGAATAGCCCAAATGTTGCAAGGGGAACCCCAGAATAGAGAAGAGCTGGTCGAAGTTATTGCCGATGCGCAAGAACGAGACGTAATCGATCCAGAAACAAAAGAGATGATAGAAGGTGTGCTTGGCGTGTCTGAGCTTAAAGTGCGAGACATAATGGTTCCGCGCTCACAAATGATCACTCTTGAGATCGACAGCCCGCTTGAAGAACTAATTCCAATGATGGTTGACTCAACTCACTCACGTTTTCCAGTGGTGATTGAAGACAAAGATCATGTAGAAGGTTTTTTACTCGCTAAAGATTTATTGCCACTGATCTTAAATAAAGACGAGCATTTACCATCAATACGCGATTATTTACGCCCAGCAATGGTAGTACCTGAAAGCAAACGTGTTGATACATTGCTAAACGAATTCCGTCAGCAACGCTACCATATGGCTGTGGTTATTGACGAATACGGCGGCGTATCGGGCTTAGTAACGATTGAAGATATTCTTGAAATAATTGTTGGCGAAATCGAAGATGAGCACGACGAAGAAGAAGAACATCAAGATATTCGTCAACTTGCTAAACATGTCCACGTAGTGCAAGCACTCACTCCTGTAGATGACTTTAACGAGCATTTTAAAACAGGCTACAGCACAGACGAAGCCGACACTATTGGCGGAACTGTACTGCACGCATTTGGCCATATGCCAAGCCGTGGTGAAACGATTGACATAGAAGGTTACCAATTTAAAGTAACCAACGCCGACAATCGTCGTATTTTGCAACTGCAAGTCACCGTTCCTAAGGCTGATGATAACGACAGTGAAGAAACTGCTAACTAGACTTACCCTATTAGCAAAAGATAAAAAAGCATGGCTCGCACTCGTTGCGGGCCTTGTTTTAACTTTTGGCTATGCCCCTTTTGAAATTTGGCCCATCGTATTTATTAGCCTTGGCGCTATAATTTTTTGCATTAATCCCAATAATAACGGTAAAGCACACGCAAAAACCGCCGCTAAATATGGCTTTATATTTGGCCTAGGCTGGTTTGGTGCAGGTATAAGCTGGGTACATGTTTCTATTGCCACCTTTGGCGGTATGCCGCTTATAGCGTCGCTCTCGTTAATGGCTTTTTTGTGCGCCTACTTAGCATTATTTCCCGCACTTGCCTTTTGGGCAACTACACGCTTTGCTAGTGGCCCTAAAAGCTTTGGCGCATTACTAATTGCCTGCTTTGCAATTAGTGAGTATTTACGTGGCACCGTACTTACCGGTTTCCCGTGGTTAAGCTTTGGCTACACACAAACCGACGGACCTTTAAGGCTGCTCGCCCCTTATATTGGCGAGTTTGGCTTAACTCTTACCTGTGTCGCTATTGGCTTTGCACTATATAGACTTACCCAAAAAGATTTTAAAACCCCGGCGGTTACTGCGACAGCTGTTGCGCTTATTTTTACAGGTGCAAATACCACAGGCAGCATTCATTACACAGATAAAAACATGTCAGTATTGCTCGTACAAGGCAACATACAGCAACATCTGCGCTTTGAGCCAAGTGAGTTTTGGACCACAATGAGCAAATACCAAGACATGACACGCCCACATTGGGATGCCGACTTAATAGTGTGGCCTGAAGCCGCAGTGCCTGAAATAGAAATGCTTGCCGATTCCTACCTAGCCAATTTAGACAGTGCCGCCTCGTTTAATCAAACCGCCCTTGTAACCGGTATTGTTGACTACCAGCGAGACACCAAAAATATATTTAACACACTTATTGTGGTCGGTAATAAAGAACGCGGCGACGAGCATGGGCATTACCATTACCTTGATAAAAACCGCTATCAAAAACACCAGCTATTACCCATTGGTGAATTTGTACCGTTTCAAGATTTTTTGCGCCCTATTGCCCCATTATTCGATTTACCTATGTCATCGTTTACCCGTGGCGACAAAGTGCAAAACAACTTGCGCGCCAATGGCTATAACCTACTCCCTGCTATTTGCTACGAAATTGTTTTTGCAGATTTAGTACGCGGTAATTACAAAAGCGATTCCGACCTACTCTTTACAGTAAGTAACGATGCCTGGTTTGGTGACTCTATTGGGCCTTTGCAACACATGCAAATAGCCCGTATGCGCGCGCTCGAACTACAACGCCCTCTAGTGCGTGTTACTAACAATGGTGTAAGCGCCGTATACGACCCTATAAGCCACACACAACAAACCATGCCTCAGTTTGAAGCTACAACATTGAAAGCCAACATTAAGCTCATAAAAGGCGACAGCGTGTACAGCCAATACGGCAACATATTTGTGTGGGGATTTGTGTTGTTGATGGGAGTTGTTGGGTTTGGGGTTAGGTTGAGAAAGTGAATTAAAATTAATAGCTGTCGGTGGACAGCTATTTAAAAAAGTGTTTATTGTTGGGTTTCGCTTCGCTCTACCCAACCTACGCAAATTTACTTTTTAATCTAGCCTATGCTAAAAATATAACGAGCTTTGTTCTATTTTTAATGCTTGGTGTTGCTCAATATCAGGTTTAAAAAGTTAAACTCGACTGTAATTTATAATTGGATTTTCACAGATAAACTCACCACCTTTAACGGCATACATCAATACAATATTGAGATTGAGCCTAAATGCCGACCGACTTTAACTTTATCGGTATGCGACTTTATTTCACTTACTTGCGGGAGTTTAATTAAGTATCAAATTTAAATGAGGTTAGCATACAGCATAGTAACATTTTATCGTAACCCGACTATTGGCGTCCACGCTCCCAACTAAATAACTTTTTAGTCATAACTACTCGTTATGCTTTTTGCTTTCTATGGGGGTAGTTTACAGCAACTATCAAAACCACTTAAACTTTAGCTTTGCTGAGTGTACTCTGCTCACCTGTGGCCTCAGTAGATTACAATGAATATCAATATAGCTACTTTTATTTGGTTCTATAAAAATATCATCGCTTTTACCTAAACAATTACCAACAAACTTTCCGTTTTTATCGAATGTAGATGCTATAACACCACCTGCATATATGCTTTCATTGGTGATATTTTTTAACTCGGCAGTTATTCTTACTCGCCCATTTTCTTTAAAGATATCAGAAAGGGTAAGTTTATAATCACTATTTAAGTCGTCAGTGCCCTTCAATGCTTTATTTGATACCTGCTCTTTAAAGCCACTATCAACTTCTGCGGCTATTGTTAGCGCGTACACACTGATACCACCGAGTGTTGCTATTACAAACCCTATCCCCCAAAAAAAGCCCTTTATAGCCTCATTAAAATTATTACTCATTTAATTCCCTTTTAATTTTTCACTACTAAATTTCGTTAACAATATACCCAAAATTACTTCTTTCACTAACCTAGTATATAAATTAAGACTTATTTTTGTAATAAGCTTTTTAAACCATAGTACCAACTAAGCGCTGCCACCGTGCCATGAGTTTCTTCTTCAAAGTAACGTTGATTTATATATAAACTATTACTCGGCTGCGCTTTTAGTTTTTTAGCAAGCTCTAAGCCCCATTTATAATTAGCCTCTCCAATTTCACCAAAAGCTGCATTATTAGCAAAAGTAAAATATACATTGCCTTTAAGCTGCTTATTTATAAGCTGTTGCTCGTCAAAATAACGATTGAGATAATTATTATCCCAAAGGTAGGTTGCATCAATAATTAAGTAATCAGTAAATAAAGAGTGATTTGTAAGTAAAACATAACTTGCGAACAAGCCGCCGAAAGATTCCCCAATTAAGACCCGCTTATTTGATGTACGATAATTTTTATTAATGAAGGGAATAAGTTCTTTTTCAAAAAAAACGGTGTAGTTTGCGGCATTGCCAATGTTTTCAAATTTTTCGAGTAGCTTGCCGTTAAAAGTCCAATCGACATTGGTAGGGGTAAAGTCGCGCTCTCTTATCGCATTTTTACTGTTAGGAACAGCGACAATAATTGCTTGTTGAATTTGTTTTTCTAGCCGCTCAGTACTGAGTGCTTCAACAAGCCCCGCTAAGGCTTTTAAATGGGTTGGGTCGCCATCAAGCAGGTAAATAACAGGATATACTAGTTCGAGGTTTTGCTTGTAGCTTGGCGGTAAATAAACACTATAACTGCGCTGCTCACCTAAAATAATAGACTTAAGCTGATGTGTTTCTGCTAACACAATATTTTCTGACGCATACGAAGCAGTAATAAAATACAGATAACTAAACGCCATTAATAAAGCTTTCATAACCATCCTTGTAATTAATAAGAGCAAACTTAACTTTTTACAGTCTCTTCTACCGTTTCAACGTTTACAACTTGATTCAAGTTACCTTTAATAACTACAGTTGCTGATATTTTATCTTGAATGGCTTGTCTATTTGGGTCCCAATATATTTGTAAAAACCCTAACAAGCCTGTGGCAAAGCCTGCGCCGTAGCCGCCGTAGCGACCAAAACAATCTAATAAACCTAATGGCTCGCCGCTTAGGGCTACAACACGGATATTACAAACCTTTTTACCCGGTGTTTGGCCGCGCCAAAGTAACGAGAACAACGTAAAGTAAACAGCAGCCCAGCCAAAACCTAAGCCTAAGTCTTGAATAATGCCTTTGCTCCACTGCAAAATACTATTTGTGCTTGTTTGTGCAGGTTTTTCTTCTATTAACTGTACAGGTTTTTCTTCTATTAACTGTGCAGGCTTTATTTCGTTATTTTCACTGAGCACTAATAATTGTAAAAGTACGGTAGCAAGTTGTGGGTTTTGTAGGTCATCCATTTCTGCTAATTTGGGAACTTGCCCAATTAAATTATCAAGCGCGTTTTGTTGGCAAGGTTGCTCACAGCTGTCATCGGCTGTTTGCGCTAAATAAGTATTTACCTGTTGTTTTTCTGTGGGAGTAAGCTGAATTTCATCTTGTATTTTTACGCCCTGAACAGCTAAACCTTGATCAGTGTTATCGTCTTCTAGGTAATCTATGCCAATTGAAAGCACAGTAAGTGCGCTTACAAATAAAATACTTGCTGCCGTTATTTTTAAGATTCTTCGCCACACATTCGACATTTTTGGAAGGTATTGCTGTGCAGTGCCTTTATAAAAAGCCATTGCAGCAACAAACGCTATTAAAGCAGCGCTAAGCTTGGCCGCTAAAAATATCAGTGCAACATCAATAATTATCGCTAGTGCACGCCGAATTGGCGTAGCTAAAGGCAAGCCCAGTAAAGCGCTGTCAATTTTAAAAGCGTAGGGTGTAATAACTTCTCGGGTTTCAGAATTTGATAATTCTAATTGTTCTATTTCTGTGGCTTTCATTTATTTTCTTGTTATTAAAATAGGTAACCCGGTTAACTTACGCGTTTTTTATTTTTTGCTCAAGGTAAAGCTATTAGAATCAATGCACAAAAAAGGCTGCATAAAATGCAGCCCTTCATGTTTTTACTCAATGTTAATTACTTACTGGCAATTATACCGTTGGATAATCGGTGTAGCCTTGTTCTGCGCCACCAAACAAAGTGTCGGGGTTGTGGCTGTTAAGTGGCTTGCCTTGCTTTAAGCGTGCTGGTAAGTCTGGGTTTGATACAAACGGGCGACCAAAGCCAATCATGTCGGCCCAGCCTTCGCTAAGTGCATTGTCTGCGCGCTCTTTGGTGTACTTACCTGCGTAAATTAATACTCCACTGTAGGCTTTGCGAATCGATTTTTTAAATTCAACACTCATTAAAGGTGCGTCATCCCAATCGGCTTCGGCTATATGCATGTAACCTACACCGGCTTTATTTAGTGCCTCAGAAACCGCTAAGTAAGTTTCCTTAGGGTTTTCGTCTACAGTGCCATTAAGAGTTGTTAACGGGGCAAGTCTTACGCCTACTTTGCTGCTACCAATTTCGTCGCTAACAGCATGTACCACTTCAATTAAAAAGCGTATACGGTTTTGCACACTGCCACCATATTCATCGGTGCGAGCATTTGACTCTGAGTCTAAAAATTGATTAATAAGGTAACCATTTGCAGCATGAAGCTCTATGCCATCAAACCCTGCATTAACTGCATTTTTAGCTGCTTGGCGAAATTCACCTATGACATGCGTAATATCTTGTTTGCTCATTTCGCGTGGGAGTTGGGTGTCTACAAACCCCGGTGCGCCGTTTGTATCTACAAATACTTTTACGTCTTTTGCAGCAATAGCCGATGCAGAAATAGGCTGCACGCCACCAGTGTTGTCACTGTGGGTAACACGGCCAACATGCCAAAGCTGAGCAAACATCACTCCACCAGCGCTATGTACTGCGCTTGTTACTTTACTCCAGCCTGCAACTTGCTCATTTGAATAAATACCCGGAGTCCAAGCGTAACCTTTACCAAGCTCACTAATTTGTGTGCCTTCGCTTACAATTAGTCCGGCACTTGCGCGCTGTGCGTAATATGTTGCCATTAAGTCGTTAGCTATATCGCCAGGCTGCGTTGAACGCGAGCGAGTCATTGGGGGCATAACAATACGGTTTTTTAATGTTTTACCTGCAAGTTCTATTGGTTCAAAAAGTAATGTCATAATGCCTCCTAAGTTTGATTGCGCTCATAATAACGTAACCAAGCACATGCAAAAACAACAAAAACTGCAAAATAGTTTTGTTGTATCTGCAATAAAGCCACAAAGTAAAACACATTAACTTTAGGTGAACTAAATGTATTTTATTGACTCTTAACAGCACTATTAAGTTGAGGGTTTGATGTGAATAAAGGGAATGCATGGCCGTGGGTTATCTCGTTGTGTATACACGCTATTGCGTTGTACTTTTTGTTTTCGCAATCTATTAAAGTTGCGCCGCCAAAGGAGGAAAAAAACGCAATAATACAGGCCTATGTTACGGTTAATTTAGCAAGCCTACCTAAGCTAAGCTCAGTTGTTACAACAACCAATGCGCCTGATATAAAACCTGTAAACACTAAAACTGATGCACCAAATTCAGCGACCTCTAACACTACACCTATAAAAAAAGATTCTACAAAAGCCAAAGTAAGGGTAACTAAAAAAACGCAAGCCAAAACCATCACGTTACCAAAGGCACAAACAGAGCTTAAAAAAGACCCTGTAAAACCTGTTGACCCCCTGGTAGCGGCGCCTTCAGAGCCTACAACAAAAGCTTCTCAAACATTTAAAAAGCTAAATCCATACGCGCCGCTATTTGGCTCTCCTGTAAATAATATGACTCATAAAAAAATGGTCTCCTTTGGTGAAGATAAAAGCTCTGAAAATGAAGAGATAAACAATCAGCCCACAATTAAAACACCAGTAAAATCTGATAATTCAGAAGTTATTAACCAAAATACAACAGGCACACGACGATTAGAAAAATTTAACGGTAAATGCTATTTAATTGATACTTCAACCGTATTTGGTAGTAATGGCATGCCTCAAGGTAGCGGTAAACCCTGTCCTGAGGATAAAACTGATAAAGAAATTATGTTTGAAAAAATCATGAAAAAATGGAGCCGTAAAAATAATTAACTTTAAATAAGTGAACAAATAATATGTTTATCCGTATTGATAAGCTTAAAGTAATTAGGAGTAAGCCATGATCACCAAACAACTATCCTCACTTTTTGTATTTAATTTATTAGTTGTAAGTGCACAAGCTAATGCAAACCAGCGCTGGTACGTTGTTAACGACTCAGTAATGGGCGGTGTATCTAATAGCCAAGTAACACAAACTCAAGAAAGTTTGCTTTTTACAGGCAATGTTTCGCTTGATAATAACGGCGGTTTTGCATCAATACGTACAGAGCTAAGTACACAAAGCCAAAATACTAAAGCTATAGCGCTGCGTGTTAAAGGTGATGGACAAATCTATCAGCTTAGGCTCAGAACTACCAATTACCTTGATGGCGCAGCGTACACTCACTCATTTAAAACAGTAAAAAATGAATGGGTAGATATAAACTTTGCTCCGAGTGATTTTACTTTAACGTATCGCGGCCGCGTGCTTGAGCAACAACCGATTATTGATTTTGACGATATAAAACAGCTAGGCTTTATGATTGCAGGTAAGCAAGAAGGTAAGTTTAAACTTGAAGTGGGTAAAATTGAGTTTAAAAGCTAATCAAGCAGCAAGCTTTGGCATTGAGCGGTGTAATCATGAGCGCGAATGGTTGCGCTACTTTCGGTGTACTATTTAGCCCTACTAGCAAAAAGCCCCACTTTATTAAAGTAGGGCTTATACCAATTTATCAAACTAACTCGTTACTTACTTAGTGCTTTGGTTATCTTGCGAGAGCGAAATAAGTACAAGCGCCGCATTTAGACGAGTATTTAAATTATTATAAATAGTCATTCCAAACACACCGATAATACAAACTATTAAACCCATTTGTAGGTTAACGCTCATCTCTAGTAAAAAAACAGCTGCAACTAGTAAGCATAGCGCTAATGCATAAATAATAGATTGAAAGGTAAAGTTAATATCACCTTTGGCTATTTTAAGTAATTCATCTTTATTCATAATTTACTTCCTTGTTATTTAATCACTAAGACTCAATTGCCAGTAACTCTACTTCAAAAATAAGTACTGAGGCAGGAGGAATACTCCCTACACGTTTTTCGCCGTATGCTAATTGGTGCGGTACATAAAAAATGTATTTATCACCTGGGCTCATCAGTTGTAAGCCCTCAGTCCAGCCTTTAATCACTTGGTGCAAGCCAAAACTAATCGGTGTTTTACGCTCTACTGAGCTGTCAAACACCGTGCCGTCGATTAGTGTGCCGTGGTAATGCACGTTAACCATACTTGTTGGGCTTGGTGTGTTTTCACTCTCACCTTTGTGTACTATTTTGTACTGCAAGCCAGAAGCTGTTTCTACTACACCTTCTACTTTTGCGTTAGCGGCTAAGTAATCGGCCCCTATTTGTGCATTTATGCCTGCTTGTTGTTTTGCTTTTTTACTATTTTGAAATATTAAAAAACAAAAAATGGCGATAACCACCGCCAAAATTATATTGATCATTATTAACCTTTTTCGTTATCTAGTTCTTCGTCTTTTTCGTTATCGTTATCGCCATTTACTATGTCGGCAATTTCTTTAAGGCGAGCAAGCGCAATTCCGTTTACTGAGTTTTCTGGATACTGGTCATCAATAATATCGCCAGCTTCTATATCCATTAACAGGTTAAGCGCTTGGTCTACGGTTTCAACTGCGTAAATATTAAATTTACCTGCCTCAACTGCATTAAGTATTTCGTCATCAAGCACTAAGTTAACTTGGTTTGATTTAGGAATGATAACGCCTTGCGAACCTGTTAAGCCACGCATTTTACACAGTTTGAAAAAGCCTTCTATTTTTTCATTTACGCCACCAATAGCCTGTACATCACCATGTTGGTTAATAGAGCCTGTCAGTGCAATTGATTGGCTAATAGGTAGGCTTGTAATAGACGAAATAAGCGCACACAACTCTGCTAAAGATGCACTATCGCCATCTATATAACCGTAGCTTTGCTCAATAGCGATATTAGCGCTAAGCGTTAAGCTAAAGTGCTGCGCGTATTTATTACCTAAATAACCGGTAAGTAGCATTACCCCTTTTGAGTGAATTGCTTTACCAAGCTCGGCTTCACGTTCAACATCTATTACGCCATCGGCGCCAGCATAAACCGTTGCCGTAATACGCGCAGGGGTACCAAATGAGGTATCGCCAATGTGTAATACGGTTAAACCATTTACTTTACCAATGGCTTGGCCGTCGGTTGCAATAAGTGTGTGACCTTCTTTTATATCGCTTAGCATGTTTTCACTAATTTGGCCGGTACGGTATTGCTTACCTTCAATGGCTTCATCAATATGATGCGCATCTACAACAGTTAATTTATCTTGTTTTGCGTAGTAACTTGCCTCTGCAACTAATTCAAGTACATCAGCAAAGCGCGCAGAAAGCTTATTGTGATGCTCTGCTTGGCGGTAGCTAAACTTAAGTAAACGCACCATAGCTGCTTGTGTGGTACTGCACTTTAATGTTTGCTCGCAGTACTCGGTAACTTTAGTTATAAATTGGTACTGTAATTTATCGCTACTTGGTAAGTAGTAATCAAAGTCAGCTAATACTCTAAATAACTCTGCAAACTCTTCATCGTATTCACCTATGGTGTAATACAGTTCGCGCGAGCCTAATAAAATAATTTTTACATCAAGCGGTATAAGCTGCGGGCGAAGTGTAAAACTACTACCTACTGAGCTATCTTGATACGGTAAGTCGTTTTTAATTTGATGCGTTTTAAGCGAAAGTTTTAAACCATCCCACACTTGAGGGTTAGCCATTACCTTTTCAGCATCCATAATTAAATAACCGCCATTAGCACGGTGCAATGCTCCCGGCTGAATAGAGCGATAACTGGTAATTAAAGACCCTTGCGATGTGGAATACTCAATTTTACCAAATATATTACCAAATGTTGGATTGGGCTCGTACACCACGGGTGCTGCATCGTCTTCTTTAAATTCAACTAAAATATTAGGTGCAAAAAAGTCGGTAAGCATGCCTTTACGATCAAAGTCTTCTTTGCTTTCTTCGCTTTCGTCTTCGTCATCGAGCCACTCAAGTACCGCGTCTATAATTTCAACGCGTATATCTTTTAAATAACGCAGTACACCAATATGAGTTGCATATTTATGCTCTAAGTCTTTTAAAAGCGGTTTTGTGGCCTGCTCTGCAGTCGACTTTTTAAGATTACGCTGTTTTTCTTTTGATTCGCGCTTCCAGCGTGGCAGCTCAATTAACGCTTCTATTAATGCATCTTCTAGCTTTTCAATTTTTTCAAAAAACTCTTCGCGTAACGTTTCTTCAAGTTCGCCAAATTCGCTATCGCTTAATTGTTTACCATCTACAAGCGGTGCAAACCCTACTGAATTTTTTTCTTCGACTAATGCAACACTTTGCTCAAATGCCGCAATTTCTACTGCGGTAATAGCGCTGTCGTAGGCATCGTTAAATTCACGGTCGATTGATTTTTTTTTGCGTTGGTATCCTGGGTTATCAAATGCAGCAGGAAATGTGTCGAGTACTTCATCTAAAAATGAATCTATGTCGTCACTAAGTTGCTTGCTTTGCCCTGCATGCATAAACAGCGCAATAGGCTCTCTGTGGTCATCGTAATTATTTACGTATAACCATTCGTTTGGTGTTGGGCGGTCTTTTGCGTGTTGCTTAAGTTTATCTTTAACAAGCGTAAAGCGCCCATGGGCAGCCTCGCCCATTACATAAACGTTATAACCAGGTAGTTCCATCCCTAAAGAGAAATCTAAGGCACTTTGGGCGCGTTGTTGGCCTATAAATGTTAGTTGCTCGGGGTATGGATTGCTCATACACGTATGTACGTGATTAGTAGAAATACTCGGTGCGAGCTTTGAAACAGATAGTGGCAGCAATTTTTTCGTCATTCTAACTTCTTTTTTTACCAACATATTCGCTGGCCTTTGGGCGTATTAAGTGGCCAGCAGCCACTTAATACTTATATTTAAGGGTGCAGCGCCTTACGACTAAAATAGATTCCATCACATTCAATACACGGTGTAATTTGTGTCGCGTGATAAACATCGTAACTATGAGTGCAATTCTTACATACTAATGTGCCCATGGCTATCCATTCGCCTGCGTGATACACACCATTGTGCTTAAAATCTTGACTAAGAGATTGCCACTCAAGCTGAGTTTTATCTTCTATGTGCGAAAGCTCAAACCATAAGGACTCTTTAAGCTCTTGCCATGCAAGCGAATTATAGTGAGATTCGTTTTCTTGGACATGTTCTATATCGCGCTGTAAATAACTTTTATATAAAGCGTATCTTTCTTGCCCTAAATCTTTAAGTGCCTGCTCAGATTCAACAAATCGAGTAACTGCGTCTTTTACTTCATGATCTTTTACATCTTTTAGCCATTTGGTTAAATCGCCAAGCCATGCTTTATAATCTGCCATTTTTTACTCCTTCAAAATTGCTGTTAAATCACCCTATAACTTAGATAAGTATAGGTTAACCTGAACTGAAGGTTAGAATTTATCAAAACCGCGTTTTTGACGCTGTGAATAGCACTTTATTTGGGGTATCCTAATGGCAATTTTTTATTAGTTTGCAAGAAGTCTGGAACCATAGATGCAAGAGCAATATAACCCGCAAGATATAGAGTCAAAAGTACAAAGCTACTGGGAAGAAAACCAGGTATTTAAAGTCACTGAAGATGAGAGCAAAGAAAAGTATTATTGCCTTTCTATGTTTCCTTATCCGAGTGGTCGACTGCATATGGGTCATGTACGTAACTACACCATTGGTGATGTTGTTTCTCGTTTCCAGCGCCTGCAAGGCAAAAACGTAATGCAACCTATGGGTTGGGATGCGTTTGGTTTACCTGCAGAAAACGCTGCTATCAAAAACAAAACAGCACCTGCTAAGTGGACATACGAAAATATTGACTACATGCGTACACAGCTTAAGCAATTAGGTTTTGGTTATGACTGGGATCGCGAAATAGCGACGTGTCATCCAGAATACTACAAGTGGGAGCAGTGGTTTTTCACTAAGCTTTACGAAAAAGGCTTAGTGTATAAAAAAATGTCGACGGTTAACTGGGATCCAGTGGATCAAACAGTATTAGCTAACGAGCAAGTTATTGACGGTCGCGGTTGGCGTTCAGGCGCTGTGGTTGAGCAAAAAGAAATTCCACAGTGGTTTATTAAAATTACCGACTACGCACAAGAACTACTTGACGATTTAGACAAGTTGGAAGATTGGCCAGAGCAAGTTAAAACAATGCAGCGTAACTGGATTGGCCGCTCTGAAGGGTGTGATATTGAATTTAAACGCACCGATAACGACGAAACTTTTAGTGTATACACAACTCGTCCAGACACCTTTATGGGTGTTACGTATGTTGCTGTTGCTGGTGGTCACCCTATTGCACAAGAAGCCGCTAAAAATAGCGATGCTGTTGCAATGTTTGTTGAAGAATGCAAAAACACCAAAATTGCCGAAGCAGACATGGCAACAATGGAGAAAAAAGGCATAGCAACAGGCTTTTACGCAACTCACCCATTAACGGGCGAGCAAGTACCAATTTGGGTCGCTAACTTTGTATTAATGCATTACGGCTCAGGCGCTGTTATGGCGGTACCTGCACACGACCAACGCGATTTTGAATTTGCAACGGCTTACGGCCTAGATATTAAACAAGTAATTGCACCGGTTGAAGGCTCAGGTCTTGAAGTAAACCTTGAGCAAGAAGCATTTACCGATAAAGGCGTACTTGTAAATTCAGGTGAATTTGATGGTCTTGATTTTGACGCCGCGTTTAAAGCCATTGCCGACAAGCTTGAAGCACTCGGTGTTGGGGAGCGCAAAGTAAACTTCCGTCTACGTGACTGGGGTGTTAGCCGTCAGCGTTATTGGGGTTCTCCAATCCCAATGCTTAGCGACGAAGAAGGCAAAGAACTTGCAGCAACAGAAGATATGCTACCAGTTCGCTTACCAGAAGATGTGGTAATGAATGGTGTAACGTCACCTCTTAAAGCAGACCCTGAATGGGCTAAAACAACAGTAAATGGCGCACCTGCGTTTCACGAAACTGACACGTTTGACACCTTTATGGAGTCATCTTGGTACTACGCACGCTACTGTAGCCCACGCTACGACGAAGGCATGCTAGATCCAGCGGCTGCTAACTATTGGTTACCAGTAAACCAATACATTGGTGGTATTGAGCACGCTATTTTACACTTATTGTACTCGCGATTTTTCCATAAATTATTACGTGACTTTGGTTTAGTAAATTCAGACGAACCGTTCGACCGCTTACTTTGTCAAGGTATGGTGCTTGCTGAAACATTTTATCGTAAAGATGAAAAAGGCGGCGATGTATGGATTTCGCCAAGCGATGTAAATACCGAAACCGACGACAAAGGCCGCGTAACTAAAGCATGGCATAAAGAAGACGGTGAGCCGGTATTCTCATCAGGCATGAGTAAAATGTCGAAGTCTAAAAACAACGGTATAGACCCACAACAAGTAATTGCCCAATATGGTGCAGATACAGTACGTTTATTTATGATGTTTACAGCACCACCAGAGCAAACGCTTGAATGGTCAGACTCAGGTGTTGAAGGCGCACATCGCTTCTTAAAACGTGTATGGAAATACGCAGTAGACGTTAAAACAGTAGGTTACCAAGCACTTGATAAATCAGCGCTCACTAACCCGCAAAAAGTATTACGTCGCGACTTACACAAAGCAATTGCTAAAGTGACTGATGATGTTGAACGTCGTCAAACCTTTAACACCGCTATTGCAGCCATTATGGAGCTTTCTAATAAGTTATTAAAAGCACCACTGAGCGACAAACAAGATGTAGCGATTGCTAACGAAGCACTTGAAGCATTAGTTATTATGCTTGCACCTATTACTCCGCATTTATCACATGAGCTTTGGAAAGAGCTTGGTAAAGAAGGCGAGATTTTAGATGCGCAGTGGCCAAAAGTTGACGAGTCGGCTCTTGTTGAAGATGAAAAACTAATCATCGTACAAGTAAACGGCAAGCTTCGCGCTAAGTTAACAGTGGCAGCTGATGCCACTCAAGAGCAAGTAGAAGCCCTTGCGTTTGCAGAATCTAACGTAACTAAATTTACGGATGGCGCAACTATTCGTAAAATTATTTACGTTCCAGGTAAACTACTTAACGTGGTAGCTAACTAATATGGCTGCATTTAACGCCATTAAAAATGGACTAGCCTTAGTGCTAGTCTGTTTTTTGTTATCAAGCTGTGGCTTTCATTTAAAAAAAGCCTCTAGCTTGCCTGATAACTTAAAACAGCTAACACTTGTAGGCGATGATGAAAAATCGACTTTATTTACTGAGCTTAAAAAAGAGCTTAAAGCGAGTAACGTAGAGCTAGTATCGTCAGCTAAAGATAAAGCCCAATTGTATTTACGCAAAGAAAGTATTGAACGCCAAACTCTTTCGCTGTTTCAAAATGGTCAGGTTGCTGAATACGAACTTGCTTATGGCGTGTCGTATGTAGTTAAACTCCCAGGCGAAAAAGCGATAGAAAAACGTTTTGAGCTTTACCGTAATTACCAAGACGATCCGGATCATGCATTAGCAAAAGCAAAAGAGCTTGAGCTACTCATTAGCGAGATTCGTGAGCAAGCCAGTCGTCGTATTGTTAGAGAGCTGTCGCAACTATAATGCGCTGCTACGCTAATCAACTACCGAGTGAATTAAATAAAGGGCTAAAGCCCTTTTATTTAGTATTTGGTGAAGAGCCTTTTCAAGAAGCGCAGTGCGTACAACAAATTCGCGACTGTGCTAAGCAACAAGGTTTTGATGAAGTAATTAAGTTTACTTTAATGCAAGGATTCGATTGGCAAGAAATCATAGCCCAGTATCAGAGCATGTCGCTGTTTAGCGCCCGCACTATTATTGAGCTTGATTTAAACCAACAAAAGCCAGGCGTTATTGGCAGCAATACCTTTAAAAAAGTAGTTGAGCTGGTTAATCCCGATACTATTTTAATTGTTAAAGGCGCTAAAGCCAGTCAAGAAGTACAACGTGGTGCGTGGTTTAAAGCCCTTGATAAACTAGGCGTGTTCGTACCTTGCTACCCACTTACGGGCTCTCATGTAAAACGATGGCTTGATGAGCAATGCCAACGTTTATCACTTAATATGCAAAGCGACGCCAAAGTAAGCTTAATAAATGCCACTGAAGGCAACTTATTAGCTTGTTTTCAGGAACTTGAAAAGCTCTCGCTACTGCACGGCAATGCATTAATTACTCAGCAACTAGTTATGCAAGGGCTGTTAAATCAAGCCAAGTTTGATATTTTTGATTTAAGCGATGCACTGTTAAATGGCCACGCTAAACAAGCTATAAAAGTACTAAACAAACTTGCCAGCGATAACACCGAAGTGGTGAGTATTTTGTGGGCTATAACCAAAGAGCTTAATACACTTATAAGTGTGCAACTTGGTTTATTAAATGGCGAACCCATAGCAAATTTATTTAAACAAAAAGCAATTTGGAAAAACCAACAAGGTCCAGTTCAAAACGCAATTAACCGTTTAAATATGCACTCACTAGAACAAATAAACAGTGATGTTGCGTTGTTTGATGCTAGTTACAAGCAGGGTAATTTAATTGCACCTTACCAAGCGCTTGCTCATATTTGTATTAAATTTTGCCAGCCGCTCAACATTCCTATGCCGTGCCACGCGGTTAATTAATAAATAACTAATGGGTGTTAAATGATCGCAATTTTTGGTGGCACTTTCGACCCCGTCCATTTAGGCCATCTAAATATGGCGCAGCAATGCGTTAATGCGTTTAATTTAGATACGCTTTATTTTATGCCCTGTGCACTCCCTGCACATAAAGCAGCTCCGGGAATTAGTACGCAGCACCGTATTAATATGCTAAACGCAGCTATTGCACCTTATCCTCATTTTGAACTCGATTTAAGAGAGCTTAACCGAGCTGGTCCATCGTATTCGCTACTTAGTTTGCAAGAACTTCGTAAAGAGCACCCCACTACACCTATTTTATTTTTAATTGGTATGGACTCGTTTAACAATCTCGATAAGTGGTTTGAGTGGAAGGCAATAACACAGCTTTGCCATATTGTGGTGTACCAGCGCCCAGCTCAACATTGCACTGTAAAAGGTGAGCTCAAAAGCTATATGCAACACGCAAATGCTGGCGAAGTAGCGGCACTTAAACACTCACTTGCAGGTAAACTTTATTTTTTACCGGGCGAAATGCTCGATGCGGCCTCAAGTACAATTCGCAAGCAGCTAAAAAAAAGTAATAAAAAGAATGAACTATTGCCCGATGCAGTGAGTCATTACATAGAAGTGCATCAGCTCTATCAAATTGATGCTTAAAAACTCCTAGCGTGTTAAAATGCGCGCCATTAAATTTTTAAATTGAGACAAAACCTTGGATTCAAAACAACTACTCGCCTTTGCTATGGACAAAATTGACGATATGAAAGCGCGTGACATCGTTCATATTGACGTAACTGAAACATCAGATATTACAGATTACATGGTAATTTGTTCTGGTACTTCTAAACGCCACGTACAGTCAATTGCCGATCACTTAGCAAAAGAAGCGCGTCATGCAGATTCAGAGCCACTAGGTTATGAAGGTGAAGGCGACGGCGAATGGGCACTGGTTGATTTAGGTGATGTGGTTGTACACGTGATGCAAAACGAAGCACGTAGCTATTACGATCTAGAAAAACTGTGGGGCTAAACGCTCACTCATTTTAGACAATGCTTGGAAGTAATACGTGAAAATACAAATGATTGCTGTTGGTACTAAAATGCCAGCATGGGTAGAAACGGGATTTGCAGAATATCAGCGCCGTTTCCCTAAAGATATGGCGCTAGAGTTAATCGAAATTCCAGCCGGTAAACGTGGTAAAAATGCAGATATAAAGCGTATTTTACACATTGAAGGTGAAAAAACATTAGCGGCTATTCCAAAAGGCAATCGTATTGTAACGTTAGAGGTAACAGGGAAAGCACTGGATACTCACCAACTTGCTAAAAATATGGAAAAATGGCAACTCGATGGCCGCGATGTAAGTTTACTTATTGGCGGACCTGAAGGACTTGCTCCAGAGTGTATTGCAGCGTCTGAGCAAAAATGGTCGTTATCTAATTTAACATTGCCGCATCCTTTGGTGCGTATAATTGTTGCAGAGAGCCTTTACCGAGGCTGGAGCTTAAATAACAACCATCCTTATCATCGCGAGTAACCCCTTGCCATGCTAAAACATAGACCCACTATTCGTGACCACTCCGCAGAAGCAAACTTATTTGCTAGGCGAGCATTCGTGGGTTTTGTTTTTGTATTAGGATTAGTCGCAGTATTGCTTTCTAATCTTTATACTATTCAGGTCGAAGATCACCAAGACTACCAAACCCGCTCCAACGATAACCGCATTAAAGTTATTCCTATTGCACCCAACCGTGGTTTAATTTACGACCGTAACGGTGTGCTACTTGCAGAAAACAAACCTGTTTACAATCTTGAGGTCATCCCCGAAGAGGTAGACGACCTTGACGAATCGCTTGAGCAAATAAGTAAAATAATTGCGATTACAGAGCAAGACAAACAAGACTTTTTAAAAGATATAAGACACACCCGTCGTTTTAAATCACAAGTATTAAAAGCCCGCTTAGACGAAACAGAAGTGGCGAAGTTTTCGGTTAATCAACATAAATTCCCTGGTTTTAGCATTGAGGCACGCCTTGCACGCTACTACCCATTTGGTGACACACTAACGCATGCGCTCGGTTATGTTGCCAAGCTTAATAGAAAAGAGCTAAACCAATTAGAACAAGAAGACCGTGCAACCAATTACCGCGCCACACATGATATTGGCAAACTCGGCATAGAAAAATATTACGAAGAAACACTGCACGGTAAAGTAGGCTCACAACGGGTAGAAGTTAATAACCGTGGCCGTGTAATACGCACCCTGAGCATGACCCAACCGCAACCTGGTAGCGACCTAGTACTTACTTTAGACGTGGGCTTGCAACAAATAGCACAACATGCGCTTAAAGATATGCGTGGCGCTGTTGTAGTTATGGACGCCAAAGATGGCGGCGTGCTGGCACTTTATTCAAACCCAAGTTACGATCCAAACTTATTTGTACACGGCATTAGCAGCAAAAATTATAAAGCGCTGCTTAACCAAGACCGACCATTAATAAACCGTACTACGCAAGGTCGTTATGCGCCGGCCTCTACTGTAAAGCCTTTAATGGCAGTATTAGCGCTTGAAGAAAATATAGTAAATGAGTCAACATCAATGTGGGATCCTGGCTTTTTTCAAATTCCAAATGTTGAACATAAATGGCGAGATTGGAAACGTTGGGGCCATGGTCATGTAGATGTATATAAAGCGATTGAAGAGTCGTGTGATACCTATTTTTACGATGCGGCTTATCGATTAGGCATTACTAAAATAAGCGATTTTATGGCCCGTTTTGGCTACGGTGATTTGTCAGGTATTGATATTCACGAAGAAACTACTGCTATTCTACCTTCAAAAGAATGGAAAGAAGGACGCTTCAAAGAGTCTTGGTGGCGCGGTGATACTATTTCGGTAGGCATTGGCCAAGGTTACTGGACTGCCACACCTATTCAAATTGCAAATGCAACTAACATATTAGTTAATCGTGGTATTAATCATCCACCTCATTTGGTGCAAGTAATAAAAAAAGATAACGACATAACGCAAATTAACAACGAAGAAAAACCCCCTGTTATTTTAAAAGATCCGCGCCATTGGCAGGTATCGTTAGATGCAATGCATAATACAGTACAAAAAATATCAGGCACAGCCCACAAAGCATTTAAAGGGACTAACTACGACTCGGCTGGTAAAACCGGTACCGCGCAAGTAGTTAGTATTGCCCAAGGTGAGCGTTACGATGCAGAATCTCTTAAAGAACGCCAACGCGATAATACAATTTATGTAGGCTTTGCACCTTATAGCGATCCTAAAATTGTGGTTTCTGTTGTATTAGAAAACAACCACGGCGGTATTCAAATAGCTCGCCAACTTATGGATTACTACTTTGCAGCCAACCCTGTTAATCTTGCAAGGAACGAGACACCATGACCGCTTTGCACGATAAACGCTCTATTTGGATGCGTATGCACCTAGACCTACCGCTGCTTATTGCACTACTTATAATGATGGCTGGCAGCATAATGGTTGTTTACAGCGCAAGCGGGCAAGAGTCTTCTATGATGATTAGGCATATGACCCGCATGGGCGGTGCGATTGTTGCTATGATTGTTTTAGCCCAGTTTTCGCCTGCCACGTTAAAGCGGTTAGTGATCCCACTTTATTGTGTTGGGTTATTAATGCTAGTCGGTGTACTTTTATTTGGAGTAAGCTCAAAAGGCGCGCAGCGTTGGCTCAATTTAGGGGTGACACGGTTTCAACCTGCAGAATTAATGAAGTTGGCAGTCCCGATGATGGTAGCTTGGTATATAGGTAGAAATCACTTACCACCTCGCCCGCTACATTTAATTATTGGTTTTATGATTGTAATGCTCCCTACATTATTAATTAAAGAACAACCCGATTTAGGTACCGCTATACTTATTGCAAGCTCAGGTATATTTGTATTATTTTTGTCTGGGTTGAGTTGGCGTTTAATAGGGTTTTTAAGCTCGATTGTAGCGCTTGCTGCATGGCCATTTTGGCACTACGGTATGCACGATTATCAAAAACAACGTGTACTCACCTTTTTAGATCCTGAGAGCGATCCGCTTGGTTCGGGTTATCATATTATTCAATCGAAAATTGCTATTGGATCAGGCGGCATAGAAGGTAAAGGCTGGTTGCTTGGTACACAATCGCAATTAGAGTTTTTGCCAGAGCGCCACACCGACTTTATATTTTCGGTTTTAAGCGAAGAATTTGGCTTATTCGGCGTATGTGTTTTACTTAGCCTGTACTTATTTATTATTGGTCGTGGTTTATACATTGCTGTTAATGCACAAGATGCATTTGGTAAATTGCTCGCAGGCGCACTCACCCTCACCTTTTTTGTATATGTATTCGTAAACATAGGCATGGTATCGGGTTTATTACCTGTTGTAGGCGTACCTTTACCACTGATTAGTTATGGTGGTACATCGATGGTGACGTTAATGGCAGGATTTGGCATTATTATGTCAATCGCGACAGATAAAAGGATGCTTTTAAAATAATGCGACACACGAATCAGTTTATATTTACTACATTATTAATTTTACTTTTAAGTGCTTGTAGTAGTGGGCCAAGTAGCCGTTATAGTATGCGTCATGATGCAGCGCCATTAAGAGCTCCAACTACACTTGAGATGCAAGACGCTATAGTTACCGAAACCACTAAAAGTGCTAGCGCTAGCCGCCCATACACAGTGCTTGGTAAAAGCTATTCGCCCATGCTTGATGAGACGGGTTATAGTGAGGAAGGCATTGCCTCTTGGTATGGTCGTAAATTTCATGGTTATCACACCTCAAATGGTGAAACGTATGATATGTTTGCCATGACCGCAGCGCATAAAACGCTGCCACTACCTAGCTTTGTTAAAGTAACCAATACAGCAAATGGTAAATCGGTAATCGTACGCGTGAACGACCGTGGCCCATTTCATGACGATAGAATAATTGATCTTTCGTACGCAGCCGCTTATAAGCTTGGCTACTACACCCATGGTACAGCAAAGGTTAAGCTAGAGGCCGTTACGCTTGCGGGCGCAACTGCGCGTCAAACCTATATTCAGGTAGCTGCAGGTAGTACACTTGCTAATATTGAAGCACTTGCCAGCACATTGCGAGAGCAATACAAATTACCTACAAATATTGTGCAAAAAGACGATATTTACAGATTGCATTTAGGGCCAATAAAAGACACCCCTCATGCAGACGAAGTATTAAAAAAATTAAAACAAAATCAATTTCAAAACGCGTTCTTGCTTTACACTCAGTAAGACTAATACCCAAACCAGCCCAAGATGCTCGCATCTCGGGGTAGTTTGGGTATAAAATGGCGTAACGCGAATCTTTAACTTTAACCATTAATGAGTATGATGAAATCTATTAAACATAAAATCCTCAAAGGTGTATGCGGCCTAGTTTGTACAGCCGCCGTATTCTCAGCCAGCGCCCAAATTATTCCGGCACCACCTCAAGTTAATGCGAAAGGTTATTTTTTAGTCGACTTTACAACTGGTAAAGTTATTGCTGAAGGTGAAGCCGATACACAGCTAGCACCTGCAAGTTTAACTAAAATGATGACCAGTTATGTAATTGGTACTGAAATTAAAGCAGGTAATATTGCCACTACCGATATGGTAACGGTAAGCGAAAAAGCATGGGCTAAAAACTTTCCAGAATCTTCAAAGATGTTTATTGAAGTAGGTAAACAAATTAGTGTTGATGAGCTTAACCACGGTATTATTATTCAATCAGGTAATGATGCATGTGTAGCAATGGCTGAGCATATTGCTGGAAGCGAAAGCGCATTTGCTGATTTAATGAATGCCCATGCTGCTAAATTAGGTATGAGCAACAGTCACTTTATCAACAGCCACGGCCTTGATACTGACGAGCACTTCACAACTCCACGCGATATGGCGACACTTGGTGCTGCTCTTATTCGTGATGTGCCAGATGAATATGCACTTTATAAGCAAAAGTCATTTACTTATAACGGCATTAAGCAATATAACCGTAACTCATTATTATGGGATGAAAGCTTAGATGTTGACGGCATTAAAACAGGGCATACATCAGAAGCTGGTTACAGCCTAGTTACCTCAGCTACTAAAAACGATATGCGTTTAATTGCTGTTGTTATGGGTACTTCAAGCGAACGAGCTCGTAAAGTAGAAAGTAAAAAGCTACTTAACTATGGTTTTCGTTTTTATGAAACAATTACTCCGTACAAAGCAGGCGATAGCTTTGCAGAACAACGTATTTGGATGGGTAACAAAGAGAACGTATCTTTAGGTATTTTAGAAGATACACCAATTACTATCCCACGTGGTCAGCATAAAAACCTTAAAGCTAACTTTGAGCTAGATAATACGCTTGAAGCACCACTTGCTAAAGGTACTAAAGTAGGCACGTTATTCTTACAACTAGAGGGCGAAGATATTGCTCAATACCCACTAGTTACACTTGAAGAAGTGGAAGAAGGCAGCTTCTTTAGCAAAATTTATGATTACTTACGCTTACAGATCATGCAGTAATTTATATCTCCCCTATTAACTAGGTAACTAATTTAAACGTCTCCACTGTGAGGCGTTTTTTTTTGCTTGAAAAATGTTAGAATGCGCCCCATATAAGCAAGACTGCTAATTGCCTATCTGTATTAAGCTTCAAGCTTGTATAGAGTCCACACTTTTGTATGAGGAGTCACCGTCGTGGTTCAACCTGTTAAAGATACTAAATTTGATGAGTACCTAGAGTACCCTTGCCCATTTACATTCAGAATAATGGGTTTAGCTAACGTAAACTTAACTGATCAAATTTTAGCTAAGTTACAACCAATAGCACCTGGCGATTACGCCCCTAAAGTAAAACCAAGCAGCAAAGGTAATTACGAGTCAGTAAGCCTTGTAGCAACAGTTACTAGTGGCAAACACATTGAAGAAATTTACAACGTGATCAGCAATATTGATGACGTACGCCACATGCTTTAATCCATAGTTGAGATTTGTTGTGAACGAAAACACTTTGATCGTACGCCAACTGGGTCGTCAGCGTTATATGCCAATTTGGCAAAAAATGCAGGGCTTTACCGACACCCGTGATGAAAATACGCCAGATGAAATTTGGCTTGTAGAGCACGAGAGTGTATTCACCCAAGGTCAGGCTGGTAAGGACGAACACTTACTAGCTCCTGGCGACATTGAGGTGATTAAAGTTGACCGTGGCGGGCAAGTAACTTACCACGGCCCAGGCCAGCAAATGATGTATGTATTATTTAATCTACGTCGTTTAAAGATTGGTGTACGTGAACTGGTTACTTGGCTTGAAGAGTGCATTATTGAATCACTCGCCGAGTATGGTATTGAAGCTTATGCTAAAGCTGATGCACCAGGTGTATACGTTAATGACAGTAAAATTGCATCCCTTGGTTTAAGGGTTCGTCGTGGTTGCTCGTTTCATGGCTTAGCATTAAATGTTAACATGGACCTAAGTCCATTTTTACGCATTAACCCATGTGGTTATGCGGGCATGAATATGGTGCAAACTAAAGAATTAGATGGTCCTCAAAACCTAGAAAGTGCGGGTGAAGGATTGGTGAAACACATGATCAAGAAGCTTAATGCAACACAGGTTAAGCATACTGAAGGGTTTGAAAACGAATGAATAAACCAGTCAAAATGGAACCAGGTGTAAAACTACGCGACGCAGAAAAAATGGCGTTGATCCCAGTAAAAGTTTTACCTACAGAAAAAACTGAAATGTTGCGTAAGCCAGAATGGTTAAAAATTCGCTTACCTAAATCAACCGATCGTATTGACGGTATTAAAAAAGCGCTACGTAAGCATGGCTTACACTCGGTATGTGAAGAAGCTTCGTGCCCTAACCTATCTGAATGTTTTAACCACGGTACAGCTACCTTTATGATTTTAGGTGCTATTTGTACTCGTCGTTGCCCATTTTGTGATGTTGCTCACGGTCGCCCATTAAAACCTGATGCCACTGAACCTGAAAAGCTAGCACTTACTATTAAAGATATGAAGCTAAGCTACGTTGTAATCACTTCAGTTGACCGTGATGATTTACGTGATGGTGGTGCACAGCATTTTGCCGATTGTATTCGCGAGATTCGTAAACATAATCCAACTATTACTATCGAAATTTTAGTACCTGATTTTCGTGGTCGTATGGACCGCGCACTAGAGATATTAATCGAGACGCCACCAGATGTGTTTAACCACAATCTTGAAACTGCGCCACGTTTATACAAACTAGCTCGTCCAGGCGCTGACTATAAATGGTCATTAGAATTACTTCGTCGCTTTAAAGAAGCTCACCCAGAAGTAAAAACTAAATCAGGCTTAATGGTTGGTTTAGGTGAAGAAATTAGCGAAATTGAAGAAGTACTTCGCGATTTACGTGCTCACAAAGTTGACATGCTAACTGTAGGCCAGTACCTACAACCTTCTAAGCATCACTTACCGGTTAAGCGCTACGTGCCACCAGTAGAGTTTGACGGCTTAAAAGCGTATGCTGACGAAATTGGCTTTACTCACGCGGCTTCTGGCCCGTTTGTACGTTCAAGCTACCATGCTGATCAACAAGCAGCGGGTAAAGAAGTGAAATAATCACATTTATCAAAAAATTAAAAAAGCCGTTAATGATGCATAATCATTAACGGCTTTTTCATGCTAATTGATAAAATAGCTTACTGCGCTATCTTACCTCTTGTGATAGAAAAATCAGCAAACCTAACACGTTCTTCATCAACTCGAAGGCTGTCGGTTTCAACAATCGAGCGGTATATTCCCCACTTAGGACGAGCAAAATCATCATCATTAAAGCCGCGCCACATATCTATGTTTTGCTCGCTTATATTAAATATCTCTGCATTATCGCTTAAGCGCGTTAACGTCATATCAAACTTGCCATTTTCACTAAATGTAGCTTGTACAAATACCTCGACCCATTCATCTGTAATGAGTGACCAGTCGGTTTCAATGAGGTTTTTATCAAGACCCGTGCTATTGCCGTTTTCATCAAACCCTGCGCTATATCGCACTTGCAGCTGATTACCTGTACTGTTTTTTTGTGCTCCAGAGAGCGTAATAACAGGCTGGTCGTCGTTGCCATTAGTATTATCGTTGCTGTCATTTCGAGCTTTTATTTGAAAAAAATGGCTAAACTTACTCGTAAGCTCAAGCTCGCTGCTTACTTTAAATTTCCAGCTATATTGAAATGTCTCACCCTCAAACGCCAGTGTTTCTTGTGGTGATTTATCGTAGGTTTTTATTTCGTTACGTTGTCTATCACTTACGCCTTTGTCTTTATCTTGGTCATCATCTCGGTGAGCTAAAAAGACAAAATGGTTACCAATTATCGTATCGGTATCTTCAATAATATGGACAACACTTTGATGATTGCCAGCATATAAGTCTGGAGATTCAATTGACCCTTCGCCGATGGCATTTTCAATAAGCGTGTATGCGTCAAGCCCCGAATTAACGCCATCTGATCGCAATAAAACGTGTGATATTTTCTCAAAGCCATCAGCTTGAGCTATTGGTGCACATACAATTGTTATGATAATTTGTGCGCTGGTACCATCTACAGAGTTTACTGTTATTGTATCTTGTAGTGTTTCACCTTCACTTAAAGATGTTATTGAAGCGTTTAAATCGTCAAGTGTGTATGACCAATCTCCACCAGCATTTAAGCTAAAAAAACCATAGCTTGTAGCGCTATTTTCTTGTGCTACAAAAGCAGCTTCACCTGATTGTTGATCCGTAATAGTTAACGAGCCTGTTATTGCATCATTACTATCGCTAATAACTTCACCTAGAGTGTTACCACCAATTGTTGCAGGAGTTTGTGAAGAAATCGCTTCATTATTTTGCACCGTAGGATCAGAGCCTGAGCTGCCACAACCAGTAACTAAACAAGATAGAAGTATAGCTGTAACTGTATTACAGGGTTTAAGGGTATATTTAGACATGAGTAGTTCTGCGGTTAATAGTAAGTTAATTAAATATGAATTTACCAATTTATTGTACAAATAACCACAACTCAATTACCAATTAACATTACCAATTTACTGATATTTTAAATTTAATTATAAAATCTATTATTTTCATAGTGATACAAAAAATTATTTCTATAGAGTGTTTATTTATATTTGTTTTAAAATAAAATTAGGTTAAACCTGAGTTACTTGAGATAATTAATACTGACATAATTATTTAGGTTCATTATGAAACTATTAGTTCGTAACTTGTCTCGTGCTACCACTGAGCATGAGCTTCGTACTTTATTTGCAGAGCACGGTAAAGTGACTACTTGTAACTTGGTACTTGATAAAGAAACTGGCCAATCTAAAGGTTTTGCCTTTGTAGAAATGCCAAACGACATAGAAAGTAAAAGCGCAATTACTGCACTTAACCAATCTACTGTTGATAAAAGTAAGATCCGCGTAAAACTTGCAGACGCATAAAGCTAACTGCAACCTATGCAAAAAAACCAGCTAATGCTGGTTTTTTGCTTTTAGTGCCCAGTATTATAAAAGAAGCAGACAGCACAAAAAATGTCTCCTGCTCAGCTAATATTGCAGCAGCAAAAAATGCAATGCCACTAGCTATAAATAAATACCCACTTTTTTACATTGGCCCATTATGTGCTCCTTTAGGTTGTTCGTTATTTATACACTTTATAAAATCAATCTGCAATTGAATGAAAAGTTCTCTATAAAAATTCGACATCGCTGCGGTGCTTCCTTTATATTGAAAGCCTAATTAAATAACAATATGAAGACTATGGCATCTACTCTTTTAAAAAGCGCTAGCCTAAGCTTGCTAGTTGCACTCTTTGGCTGCTCAGAGCCTGCAAGCGAACAAACTCCATTAGAAAATACAGCAGGTGTAAGCCTTAGCAATATTAAACAGCATATTAAAACGCTAGCCTCTGATGACTTTGAAGGCCGAGGCCCGCTTACTCATGGTGAAGTAAAAACCGTAGGCTACTTAAGCGAGCAATATAAAGCGCTGGGTTTAACCGGTGCTTATAAAGGTAAATACTTACAGCCTGTAAAAATGGCAATGGTGACAGCTAATCAGGATATGCAGTTAAAGGTAGGTGATTTAAGCTTTGAATCAGGTAAAGACTTTACCGCACGTACCGAGCAACTTCAGCCATTAATTGATGTACGCCATTCTGACGTTGTATTTGTTGGCTATGGTATTAATGCACCAGAATATAACTGGAATGACTATAAAAATATCGATGTAACTGGTAAAACTGTGGTTGTGCTAGTTAACGATCCAGGCTTTGCTACTCAAAACGACGCCCTTTTTACTGGTAATGCAATGACCTACTACGGTCGTTGGACTTATAAATATGAAGAAGCCGCTCGCCAAGGTGCAAAGGCTGTATTTATTGTTCATGAAACAGCACCTGCGGCATACCCTTGGGGCGTAGTTGAAAGTTCAAACACCGGCACTAAATACACGTTAATGGATAACAATTTAAACGCGTCTAAATTACCGGTTATGGGCTGGCTAACACTTGATGCGACTGAGAAAATGTTTAACGCCGCAAAGCTTAACTACCAAGATTTAAAACAAGCAGCATTAAATGATGACTTTAAAGCGATGCCACTTAACTTAAAAGCAAACCTTGCCTTTAAAAACGAAGTATCACATGCAAAATCGCATAACGTAGTTGCACAAATTACAGGTAGCGAATCACCTGACGAATACGTTGTTATTAGCGCTCACTGGGACCATTTTGGAACTAAACAAACTGATACCGGCCCTAAGATTTATAACGGCGCGGTAGATAACGCTTCAGGCACTGCAGCCACGCTTGAAATAGCACGTATAATGAGCAAAATGAACAAGCAAAAACCATTTAAACGCTCAATTATTTTTGCTAACTTTACAGCAGAAGAAACGGGGTTAATTGGTTCTGAAGAATTTGCATCGGGTGCGGTTGTACCTACAAAACAAATGGTCGGTCTTTTAAATATTGATGGCATGAACGTGCTTGATGGCACTGACTACATTTTACAATACGGTAAAGATTTATCGACAATGGAAAACTATTTAGCAAAGGCTGCAAAATCACAAGGCCGTGTTGTTAAAATGGATCCTCGCCCGCAAAATGGCTTGTTTTTTAGATCAGATCATTTCTCGCTTTCTAAGCAAGGCGTGCCTAGTTTATTATTTATGAGTCTGGGCGATACCGATCCTGAGTACATTGCGCATAAATACCATAAAGAAGCAGACGACTACTCAGCTGGTTGGTCGTTAGGTGGTGTTAAGCAAGATATAGATCTTATTGTTGATATAGCCACACAGCTTGCAAATAATGGCGATTGGCCAAAGTGGACGAGCGAGTCTGACTTTAAAGCCAAACGCGCGCAAGATAAGCAATAAATAGCTATATAATATAAAAATCCTCCTACTTGGAGGATTTTTGTTTTAAACGAGCGCGCATTAATAGCGTTTCGGCCTTTGCCCCTAAATAAACATAAATAGCCAGTGCAATTAAAAGCCCTACTACTGCCAGCATCATCGCTATGGCAGGCATTAAATACTCCGATTGCCCCAAAGCCGCTTTAAACATAGTTAACAGCGCCTCAATTGATATAGCAATCAACACAGTAGAGATAAACCGTGTAATAGTGCGCCGCGTAGACGAGTGCCTAAAAATATCCTTATGCATCAGGATTTCTTCTTCGAGTATTGTTTTACCTAAATCAAATACTGCCAATGCCAAGGTGATGTAAATAATGATACTAAAGGGTTCAAGTGGGTCTGATGAGGTATCTACATGAGTTAATAGAGCGTATATATCACTAAAAACGATATTTAGTAAAAATAATACTAAGCAAAATAAGCACGCCACAATAATACCGTAACCCGCCTTGAAGTAAGGCGACATATTAGCGCGCGCAGTATCACCCATTACAAACTCAATAAGCTGCGTTAAGCTCACATCAACAACCAAGTAATGTTGATTATTAATTGGTTTTTTTAGCTCTTTAATCGCCGATATACATAAATGGTTAGTCGCTATAGAAATATAGGGATCAGTAAAGCACACTTTATCACTTGCTTTAGCGTTCAAAAAATAGGGTCGCTCACTTAAATCTTGTTGATTACCACTTTCACCTAATTTTTTGCTGTATGCGCGTTTAAAGCAGACGTTATTACCCTGCTGCAAACCTTCTGCATTTAAACAATATTGTAATTCTAAAAATGGGTACTGCTTAATCAGATAGCGGGTATCACGCTCTTTAGTTAATCCGTCCTCAATACTCATTAAAATAGATTCAAGTAAACTGTGTATTACATGCTCATATTCGTGGTAGCGCTCAACACTACTGATATAACTCATCCGCGCCATTTTAAATACTCATTAACCTAAGTTATAAATAGATTTGCAAGTTTAAAACCAACAATAAAATAACTTAATAATCAGTAACTTGACACTATTCAAACTCAAGCTTTGCACTACTTTGGTGACTAAATAGTAATATATTAAATTAAATGCACAAAAAAGCAGCTAAGTATTAATTACTTAGCTGCTTTGTGAGTATGACTGGTAAGGTTCTACATAGAGCTTATTACTGAACCTTCGAAAACTCTTCTTTAGATAACTCGCCATTTCCATCTGTATCTAATTGTTCAAAAAGCTGTACTAGTTGCGAATTTACTTGGGCTTCTGTTTTGCTAATTACGCCGTCGCCATCTGTATCAAAAGAATCAAAATCTACCGCAGCAAACGCCGCTGAAGAAGAAGCTAGGGCTACAAGAGCTAGAGTTTTATGTAATGTTTTCATAATCGTTTCCTTAGGCTTTGGGGCTGATTAGGGGTAAGAAGTCCTTTTCAAAGATCCTTTAGGAGTAAAATGTCTATAAATTAATATTCAAAAAAATCATTTTCTGTCGGAGCACCGCTACTTTGAACATTCAGCTCGTCAAATTGCTCTATCACTTGCGCCGATTCTTCAGAGCGACTAATTGAAGTGTTGTCGTCTGCATCGCGTGTTTCAAAGTCTGTGCTTGCAAATACTACTGACGAAGAAACAATAGCCATAAGTACAAATGTTGATTGTAGCTTTTTCATAATTTAATCCTTCAAAAGTATGCGGTGTCCTAAATAAATTTGCTCTATAGTGCTCTCTAGTCACTTCCTGGTTAATCTTTTTAGTAGGCTCCCTTGCCTACTTAGGTTGTCTTTGGCAACTCAGAATTTAGATAACATCACAGAGCATTAACTGCTTAAGGCTTTAATTTTAGGCCTTAGAAAACTCATCTTCAGATAGCTCACCATCTTGGTTAGTATCGAGTTCTTCAAACTTGCTTAAAAGCTCAGCATCTACTGAGGCTTCGGCTTGGCTGATTGCGCCATTACCATCTACGTCTAGCGTATCAAAATCTGTTGCTGCAAAAGCCGCTGATGAAGAAGCTAGCGCCATTAGTACTAATGTTGATTGAAATGTTTTCATAATAGTATTCCTTCATTGGGTTGTTGCGATTAAGGCCTTTGGCTTTCATCACGTTTTGCTTAATACACTCTAGGTATTACAACTTCGGTGCCACTTTTTATTTATTATTTAAAAACAATGAGTTAAATGATATAAAGCGAGAGAAGCTTAATTTGGGGAGGTGTTATTGTTGCTATTTAGCAACAGCCATTTAACTAAAAATAATAAACCATTATAAATCAATTGGTTAAGTTTAATTAAAAAGACACACTTTTGCTAAAAAGCCAATAAGGGGGCGTTTAGGTTAGCCTTCAAAATAAACTGAATATGAACATGAAAATTACATCGGATTTATTTTCGGCTATTAAATAATTAATTTATTTATAATCAGTAAGTTATATTGTTTTTGAAATTTATTATAAAAATTTTGGAAAGATATTTTGAAATTAACTGTTTTGTTGCCAAATGGCGAATTTATCTAGTAAGGTTTCAATGCTAAAGCAAAGTTGTAGCATTAAACTCATAATTTAATGCGCTGTAAAGCATAGGTTCGCTTGAGTTAAGCAAACCTACATCGTGTGCCAGCCAGCTATTGGAGTGAGGTAAATTATATAGATTTAAACTACTTCCACCCTTGCAGCCACTTTTGGTTATCTTTTAAATCTCGCCAACTAATTGGATATTGATTTTTTGACATAACAGCCTCAGTAATACATTCAATTACATTGCCGTCTTCATCAAATTCCACCTCAACAATAATGAAGTGTTTTTCTTTATTTATAGCAGGTGTTGCGGTCCATTTACTATTCAATAATTTTTTAGGGTTTAGTTTATTCATTCAATGTAACCACTCCTACTCATAGCTTATATAAGGCAACTATACGACCCCAACACCTACTTAGTTCAGACTACTCTGCAACTAGCTTGCCTTTGTACATTTGCATTTGACAATGAAAGTCATATTCACCGGCTTCAAGCGCAGGTAGTTTAACCGTATTGCCATCACCCATTGCCAGCGTTTTACTTATATCAAGCTGTGGAAATACCACTGTTTCGGCGCACGGCGCGCTGTCTTTTCTATCAAAGGTAAGTACAACCTCTTTGTTGGCTGCCACTTTAATGTGTCCTGGCTTATAAACACCGTTATCAACGACTATCGTTTCTTTGTTGTCATCACTTTGTGTTTGCTCTGGTTTGTATAGCCAAAACCAATAAATAATTGCAGCTATTAACAGTGCACCACCTATATTAATCATCAACATAATGTACTCCTTAGCTTAAATTACGATTTATTTGGTTTGAAAAAACGTAAGCGATTAGCGTTACTTACCACTGTAAGCGATGAAAGTGCCATAGCTGCACCTGCAACAACAGGGTTAAGTAGGATGCCAAAAAATGGATACAACACGCCGGCTGCAATCGGAATACCCGCCACGTTATAAATAAAGGCACCAAATAGGTTTTGTTTAATATTTGAAATAGTTGCATTACTCACTGCAATTGCATCAGCAAGGCCATGTAATGAACCACGCATTAAGGTAATGTCTGCACTTTCTATTGCAACATCGGTACCTGTACCAATTGCAAATCCTACGTCGGCTTGTGCAAGTGCGGGAGCATCGTTAATACCATCACCTGTCATACCCACTATTTCACCATTTGCTTGGCGTTTTGTTACTTCGTTTACTTTATCATCGGGCATTACTTCTGCAATAAAGTCATCAATACCAACTTGTTTAGCAACGGCTTGTGCAGTGGCTTTGTTGTCACCTGTTAGCATAACTAGGTGGATACCTTTATCTTGCAGGCGTTTAATAGCTTCAACTGAATCCTCTTTAATTGGATCGGCTACTGCAATAATAGCGTGGAGCTTATTATTACTTGCAAAATACATGGGCGTTTTAGCATCACTGGCAAGTGTTTGAGCTTGCTCGATTGCATCATCAACGGCCACGTTGTATTTATCCATTAGCGCTTTATTGCCAAACAACAATGTTTGCCCGTCAACACTGCCAGTGACACCTTTACCTGTAATTGCATTAAAGTCGGCTACTTTACTTAAAGCTAAGCCCTGCTTTTTAGCGTGTGCCGTAATTGCTTGGGCTAGTGGATGCTCTGAGCTACTTTCAAGGCTTGCAACAAGTTGCATTACTGTATTTTCATCACTGTTATTAAAGGTAACTACATCGGTAACTTGCGGTGTGCCTTGAGTAATAGTGCCTGTTTTATCTAAAATCATGGTGGTGATTTTAGATGTTGTTTGCAGCGACTCACCATTTCGAATTAATATTCCTGACTCTGCAGCTTTACCAATACCCACCATAACCGACATAGGGGTTGCGAGTCCTAGCGCACAAGGACAAGCAATAATAAGTACAGTGGTAACCGCAACAACGGCATAAGCAATTGATGGCTCAGGTCCAAAGTTTAACCATGCAAGGCCTGCAAGCACCGCAATAATCATGACTGTTGGTACAAATATTCCTGATATAACATCAGCTAAGCGCCCTATTGATGGCTTTGAGTTTTGTGCACGCTTTACCATATTGATAATATTGGCAAGTGTGGTTTCGCTACCAATGTGCGTGGCTTTAAATAATAAAGTGCCACTTTTATTAATACTTCCGGCAACGACTTTGTCGCCCGTTTTTTTGCTTACAGCCATTGGCTCACCAGTAAGCATTGACTCATCAACCGTACTGCTGCCTTCAATAACATCGCCATCCACAGGGATTTTTTCACCCGGGCGTACGCGTACTTCATCATTTTTTACAACATCACTAATGTCGATGTCTTGCTCTTGACCATCACGAATTACGCGTGCAGTTTTTGGTTGCAGGCCAATTAAGCGTTTAATTGCTTGTGAGGTGCGCCCACGTGCTTTTACTTCAAAAGCGAGCCCTAAACTAATTAAACCGATGATCATCGATGATGCTTCAAAATATACGTGTCTTGCGACTTGTGGTAATAAGTTTGGTGCTATTACCACAAACATTGAATACAACCACGCAGTACCTGTACCAAGCGCTATTAATGTATCCATATTGGCAGCATGGTTTTTGAATGCCTGCCATGCACCGTTGTAAAATTGTTTACCTGATATAGCCATAACCACAAGCGTGACTATACCCACTAAAAACCAGGCTATTCGTTGTGTGTCGGTGGTCACACTCATATCAAAAATAAGCCCGTATATCATTAACGGTGCACCGACCCCTAACGCTAATATCATATTACGCATTAGCTTTTTGTAATGTGCCTCATCCGATTTTGCTTTTTCATCAAGTGCATCTTGATCAGACTCGTTACTCATTGGCTTAGCTGAATAACCAATGTTTTCGACTGCTTTAATAAGCGTGCTTTCGCGGGCTTTACCTTCTACACGTACTGTACGCTGTGCAAAGTTCATTTCTACATTTTGCGCGCCTTGCACGCTATTAAGGGCTTTTTCAATTTTAGCCACACAACTGCCGCAATTAGCGCCTTCAATAATAAAGTTTTGCGCGGTGTCTTTTGTATTAGTCGTCATTACGCTGCTCCTTATTTGCAGAATCGTTTATTGGATCAACAAAAGATTCTATTAAACTACACACGTCACTGGCATTTGCACCATCGGCTGATGTATCCCATTGCGCCAGAGCTGCATGCATTCTATTTCGTAATTTTAATGTTTCTTGAAATAGTGCTTCGGTTTCTTCTAGGCGTTTAGTAATGAGTTTACGCGTTAACGGACAAGGACAATTCCCCTGCTCAGACTCGCCTATAATGTGTTGAATATCTTTGAGTGAAAAACCAAGTTGACGAGAGCTAATAATAAATTTTAAACGCTGCTGGTCTTGCTTTGTATATTCTTGATAACCATTTTTTTCACTGCGTATTGGGTTAAGTAACCCAATTCGTGTGTAATGACGAACAGTATCTGCAGTCACGCCCATTAACTTGGCGAGTTGTTTAACATACATAATTTAGCTCCGTCGTGTTTCAATAGCTTTATAATAAACCTAGGTGCAACACATAGGTCAATGGCTATTTTAAAACTAACAAAATAATACTAATTGGCTCAATTAAGTGCTCTATTTAAGACAATAAATCGAGTGGATAACAGAGCAAAGGTTTCGTTATTTAGTTGTTATTATTAATTGCCCCTGCATCCATGCAGTCGTATCTCAAAAATGTTTTATGCAGTTAGCACCGAATTTATTCCCTCAAATTGATTATGTATTGTTGCTCATTGGTATAGTGACACAAACATAATTAACTTAAGCTGATATTGGCCGTGTATTATCTGAAGGGGGCGTAATTTAGCAAAGAAGCGCCTAAGTAAGGCGCGTATTAATTTAAGGGCGTGTTGATCATTGGTGATTTAATTTATGCAGACTGTTTGGTCTTTAGGCAAGGCAGAGCCTATGTAGTGTGGTTATCACCCATAAACAGGCGATAACGCAGCATAAATACCAAACATGCGCTGCCCTAGTTTGATTCGCTACGGCTTTGCTCTAATTCGTCGCTTAGTTGCTGCGCTAAAGTTTGTATTTTAGGCATAGCATCTTTCATTAAGCTTTGTGACATTTGCATAGACTCTTGCATTACAACAGGCATTTTTTCAAGTATTTTTTGCCCTGTATCTGTTTTATAAAACGCTAACATATCGGCAATCTCTTGCTCACTAAAATGCTTGTCGTATACATTGACCATCATTGGCTGCATTTTAGCCCAGCTCATTTCGGTTTTTAATACCGTCGTCATGTCGCTGTAGTATTTATCAAAAATTGCTTGCTCAGAAGGCTTAACACCCATTTGGTCTGACATGCCTTTCATCATACCTTCAACCTGGCCGTACATAGAATCAACCATTGAATCTAAATTCATCACACTAATGAGTTCATCTATTTTTTGCTGCTTAGTATTTTGTTCAGCATATAAACTACTAGAAAAAATCAGTAATGATAAAAGTAGTACCTTACCCATAATAATATCCTTTCATATAAATAATTAATTTATAGTCACATGAATAGTTTGTATTGTAAAGGGTACAAGCAATCATTAAAAAGGCCGAATAAAATGAATTTATTCGGCCTTTTATAAATTACTTTTTGCGTTAGTCGTCTTCTACATTATCTAGGCCTTTAGTGCCTTCTTTGGCTTTTAGCTTATGATGAATAGCTGACTTTATTAGCATGTAACCACTAATCGGTGCTGTAATTAGTAAAAATATAGTAATGAGTATTTCTTTAACACTTAGGCCATGCTCTGAACTTGCAAAATAAACCATAGCCGCAATTAACATACTCGCCATGCCTAACGTGGTTGCTTTAGTTGGTCCATGCAAACGCATAAAAAAGTCAGGTAGTTTAATTAAACCTATTGAGCCAATTAAAATAAACGTACCACCAAATAACAATAATATTGATACAACCCATTCGCTGATCATGTTTTCACCTTATTCAATTATATCGCCACGTAGTAAATACTTACACACTGCAACCGTACTTATAAAACCTAGCATGGCAATAAGCAGTGCAGCTTCAAAATAAAGCCCTGTATCCATACTAATGCTGTATAAAATAATCAGTGCGATGACGTTAATGTACATAGTATCGAGCGCTAAAACACGGTCAGGCACTGACGGACCGATGATCAATCGCCATAAATTAAGCAATAATGATAAGCCAATCATCGAAAAAACAATGAGTAATACAGTATCTAACATTGAAATATCTCCTTTAGTGGAGCTTCGTAGCGTTGTTTTATTTGTTTGATAAGTGCTTCTTCATCTTTAAGATCAAGCACATGTATCAGTAAGTAGCGTTGCGTTGGCTCTTCACCTTCAGGTAACGACTCAGCAATTGGATAAACCTCTGCACTCACAGTACCAGGTGTAAGCGATACACAACTAGCCAATATAGTAATTGGCATGTCGTGTGTTAAATCTATAGGAACTTTTATAAAGGCCGGACGCAATTTTTTTGATGGTCCAAGTATAAGTAAAGCCACTTGTAAATTTGCAACAACAATATCGTATAGCACTATAAGTAACTGCTTAAGCGCCAAGCCTGGCTTTAAAATCAGTGGCTGAGGGTCTCGAAACGAAAAACTTAAAATAGGGATAAGTATCGCAAAAATAGTCGCTAATACTAAGTGCCCTACCGATACGCTATTGTTTAACAATAACCAAACCATAAACAAAAATAAGCTACGAAATGGCGTTGGTAACCAACGAAAACGGGCTTGTAATCTCATCACATGCCTCCTTTAAGTACAGCATTAATACCGCCGCTTAGATCATGTAACTGAGTAGCAGCATTTAGCATATATTCACTTATTGGTCCGCCCAAAATAACGAGCAATGGCGAACATGCAAGTAAAGCTATAATTACAGTTACCTGCAACGGGTGTGCACTTGCACAATCGGCATTTTCGCTACTTTTGCTTCTATGCTCCCAGAACAAAGTTGTGCCAGCGCGCGAAAGCGCAACTAACAACGCAAAACTTGTTACTAAATATACTGGCCAAAATAGTAAAGCTTGCTCACTGTTTAATGTCGCTTTAAGTATCCAAATTTTACCTACAAAGCCTGACAGTGGTGGCATACCAACTACCGTTAAAGACGCAATAATAAAGCACACACCTAATAAAAATGGCTGTTTTACAGAGCGACCTGCTACTAGTCTATCGCCAACTTTACCGCGCTGGATTGAAACTAAGTCTGCTAGTAAAAATAGTGCGGCACTAACAAGTGTTGAATGCACTAAATAATATAAAAGTGCAGCAGTGGCATTTACATTTTGCAATGCTATTAGCGCAACCAGCGTACCTACCGATACTAATACTAAGTTAGAGGTGAGTTTACGTAAGTCTTGTGCTGCCATCACACCAATTGCACCTACTATAATGGTAGCAATTGCTAAGCCCCAAAGCCAAGGCTGCGCCATGTGTTCAAGCGCTCCGGCTTGTTCACCAAATATCACCGTATAAACACGAAGCATAGCGTAAACGCCTACTTTAGTCATAATCGCAAACAATGCAGCAACCACAGGTTTAGCACTTGCGTAAGTATTTGGAAGCCATAAATGCAGAGGTAATAGTGCGCCTTTTAAAGCAAATACTATTAATAGCAGTAAGCCGCCTGCTTTTGCTAGATATACATCATCACCTGTAAGTAGTGATACCTTTTGCGTCATGTCTGCAATATTAAGCGTACCAAGCACACCGTACAAAATACCCAAACCAATTAAAAATACGCTTGAGCCAACTAAATTCAATATTACATATTGCAATGCCGCGCGAGTATTTTGTTTATCACCTGCGTGCATTAACAATGCATAAGATGCAATCAGTAGCACTTCAAAAAATACAAATAGGTTAAATAAATCGCCAGTTAAAAACGCGCCATTTACACCTAATATCAAAAAGTGAACAAGTGGGTGATAAAAGCTGCCTTTTTCATCATCGCCAGCACTACCATATAAAATAGCGCCCAAACCTAAAAATGAAGTTAACGTAACCAATAAGGTAGACAACATATCGGCTACTAAGACTATTCCAAATGGTGCAGACCAATTACCAATAGCGTAAACGTTAATACCTGTATTATTAACATGTACAAGTAAAAGCACACTAATGGCAAAAGTAGCTATTGCCATTACAATTGAAACTAAGCGGCGAATTTTAACGCTTTTACCACATGGTGGCAGCAATAAAATAACAGCCGTCAGCATAGGTAATAAAATAGGGAGCGAAGCTAAATGTTGGATCATTTTTGCTCCTTATTATCTGCAGAGGTGTTGGGCACATAACCATCAACATGGTCGCTACCTAAATCGGCGCGTCCACGTATTGCCAAAATAACCACGAATGCGGTCATCGCAAAACCAATAACAATAGCTGTAAGCACTAAAGCTTGAGGTAGAGGATCGGCGTATTCTGTACCAGTACCAAGCACTACCGCTTTATTAATAGTAAGACGACCTGCTGAAAACAAAAATAAGTTAACAGCATATGAAATCATAGTAAGCCCAAGTACTACAGGGAACGTACGAGCTCTTAGCAGTAAAAACACACCGCAACTGACCAATACTCCAACGCAAGATGCGTACAATAATTCCATTAAATATTTACCTCTTTTTTCTGGGTATCTGCCGTCATATTACCTAAGCTTGCCAAAATCATTAGCGTAGCGCCTACAACCGTTAAGTAAACACCTAGGTCAAATGCAATCGCGCTGGCAAGCTCTGTTTTACCGACAAACGGAATATCAAAGTAGTCAAACCAAGTTGTTAAAAATGGCTTATCAAAGAACCAGCTACCCACACCAGTGAACAGTGAAATACCAATGCCTGAAGCTATGATTTTACGATAATTAACATCAAAACGTCCGTTTATCCATGCTGTACCATGCGCCATGTATTGCAAAATAAACGCGATTGACGTTACCAGTCCAGCAATAAAGCCACCGCCAGGTAAGTTATGTCCGCGTAAGAAAATATATGCAGAAACCAATAACGCAAGCGGTAATAAACTTTGTGAAATACTCGCCAGTAAGATTGGATGGCGCTCTCGTGCCCATGGGCGCCCTTCGCTGTCACTTGCTGGCATAAATAATGGGATTCGAGAAAGTACTTTAAATATACCTAATGCGGCAATGCCTAATACGGTAATTTCACCAAGCGTATCAAAGCCCCTAAAGTCGACTAAAATAACGTTAACTACATTAGTACCACCGCCACCAATTTTAGCGTTAGCAATAAAGAAGTCTGAGATTGAATCTAATGGACGTGTAAGTAATGCATAACAGATACTCGCTATAACTACACCTAACGTAGAGGCAATTCCTAAATCTCGAAGTACGCGTAATGAACTTGATTCTTTTGGCGTATGCTGGGGCAAGAAAAACAATGCCAGCATAAGTAAAATAATAGTAACAACCTCAACAGTTAACTGTGTAAGTGCTAAATCAGGAGCAGAAAAGCGTGTGAATACAACCGATACCATTAACCCTACGATTGAGAGCATTAACAACGATACCATTCGAGAGCGATGCCAAATAACGGTAGCAAGAGCACCAATAATCAATAAGCCCGCACCAATTGCATTGTGCACATCAACAGGGGTAAGTGGCATGCTGCCAGCAAGTTGTTGCATTTCAAATAATGGCCAACCGGCACACAGTAAGACTACCGCTAACATAATTACTAGGTAGCGCTGCAGCGATCCATTTTCGATACTGCTTACCTTTGACTGACACCAGGCAACAACACTTAAAATTACACGTTCAAAGGTTTTTTTAGCATTTAAAGGTGGTAATGACGCTTGAAACTGAAATAGATATTTACGATTAATATAAATAAATAAACCGCCAGCAATCGCCATTGCACTCATTAATAGAGGCAAGTTAAACCCGTGCCAAATAGCCAATTCGTAAACTGGCATTTCTTTTCCAAGTACAGCTAAAGACGCCGCAGATAAAATGCCATCAATTGTAAAGTGTGGGAACATACCCACTAGCAAACAAATCACAACTAATATTTCTATTGGTACACGCATATAACGTGGCGGTTCGTGCGGCGTGCGAGGTAAATCAATTGGTTCACCATTAAAAAACACGTCATGAATAAAGCGAGCGGAGTACGCAACAGCTAATGCACCTGCAACCGTTGCCAGTACTGGAATTAACCACGACATAGAACCAAGCACTTGCTGATGCAGCGTTTCTGCAAAAAACATCTCTTTAGACAAGAAACCATTAAGCAATGGAACCCCTGCCATTGCAGCCGCCGCGACCATTGCAAGCGTTGCAGTGTATGGTAAGTATCGCCACATACCATTTAATTTACGCATATCACGCGTGCCTGTTTCATGATCGATAATACCAACGGCCATAAATAACGACGCTTTAAACGTTGCATGGTTAATTATATGAAATATAGCAGCAACAGTCGCAAGCTCAGTATCAAGCCCGAGTAATAGCGTTATTAAACCCAAATGGCTTATTGTTGAGTAAGCTAACAATCCTTTTAAATCGTGTTTGAATAATGCTATATAAGCACCAAACAACAGCGTAGCTAAACCAGTTAACCCAACAAGTAAGAACCACGTATCGGTGCCAGCTAAGGCAGGATGAAAACGTGCTAACAAAAATATACCGGCTTTTACCATGGTTGCAGAATGTAAATACGCGCTCACTGGCGTAGGCGCTGCCATTGCATGAGGAAGCCAAAAATGAAATGGAAATTGTGCCGATTTAGTAAACGCACCCAATAGCACCAATACTAATGCTACTTCGTATAAATCGTGAGATTGAATTATCGCTTTACTCGCTAGGATAACATCTAGGTCATAACTACCAACAATATCACCTAATAGCATTAAGCCTGCAAGTAACGCTAAGCCGCCCGCGCCTGTTACAGCAAGAGCCATACGAGCACCCTTTCGCGCTTCAGACTTATGCCACCAAAAACTAATTAATAAAAATGAGCTAATGCTCGTTAATTCCCAAAACAACCACAGCTGAATAACATTGTTAGACATAACAATGCCAAGCATTGCGGTCATAAACAGCATTAAATAACTATATAACTTAGCCATTGAGTCGTTGGCACTGAGGTAGTAACGCGTGTAGAGAATAACGAGCAAGCCTATGCCTAAAATCATAAACATAAACAATAAACTGAGGCCGTCTAACCGCAGAGATAGGTCGAGCCCTATTGACGGGATCCAAGCGAAAGAGTAACGAATGGTTTCGCCCGCTAAAACTGCAGGTGCATGGTATAAAGTTATTCCCAAAGCCGTTAAAGGCGCAAGAGCCGTTAAACTAGTGCTTAAATTGCGGGATAACTTACCTGTGCATGCAGAAATAACACTGCCAATTAAGGATAACAAGGGTATCCAGAGCAAAGTCATAATGTAGGGCCTTTTATAATCATAAGTTTATCAGGGCATCTCTTTTTAATACTAAGGGATGCTTTTACTGCCTGTTTTTAAACGACATTAATGACTATAGTTATACTGAAAAACACTGATTTTGTCTATAAAAAGCGGTTCTGTATGGGTGTTTTTTAAACATTTACTAACAATTTATTAAGCCTACAAAAACAATTAATTAATACTGATAATTGTTAATTTAATATGGCCTTATTTGCAAATGTAAGCGCGCTGGAGTGGCGATAAGAATTACCATTGGTCATATCTAAATGCTTCAACCAAATCTCTCTATACTGCGCCGAGAGCCCTAACTGCTGATATTGCATAATAGACCAATTTTCACTAGGTTTATATGCAACACCACCTATCTGGCAACTCTTTGCTTTATGCCAGCCTATTGGGGGCGACTCATCATGAGAGATAAATAAATTAGGTGCCACAAAACCCGTTTTTGCACACAACCATGCTTGTTTAGTTTTAGGCAAAGCATATTCATCTTCAAAACCGTTAAAATGCATCAACTCATGCAAAAACACACTGTATTTTGCTTTTGAGTTTATTAGCATTGTTCCTTTAGTAACATTAGCCGTTCCATCTTTTGGCATCATTACTATAAAATTAAAATTGTTAGGAAGCTGGTTATTGAGTTTAGCTGATTGCCAGTCACACTTTGCTATTTGATTAGTGCTACTTTTACACTCAAGCATACCTGCAACGTAAACTGGTTTTGAAAAGCAAAAAATATTTTCACGGGGCTCTGGCTGTTTATTATAAGCATTAATAAACTCGGTAAGTTTATATAAGCCACTACGATGATCGCTCATAGTCAGCACGTTAAACATACATTGATTATTAGGTTTACTTATATTTATTAAAGATGAAAAACCGAGAGCGTGGATAAACTCACTAGATACTTTACTCTGTGGTGTTTTTAACTGAAGCTTTAGATGATTTAGCACATCCCCTGCTGGTAATTTGTTTTTACTAGCGAGTAACTTTAAATCGCTCCAACGTGAGTGCTCAAGTAACTTTGTTGCTAATATTTTACGCTCTGGGATTGTTAAGTCATTTATAGCGGAGAGCCAAAATTGTTTTGCAGTATCGCTCTGACTGTTTTTAATAAGCTTAAGAGAATACATATATTGGGCTGAAGAAATTTTACTGCGGGCGAGTATAGCTAAAGAGGTATTTGGTAACTGCTCTAAGTGATCAGAAAAATAACCAGGTGATTTCCAATAACTTTGTAGCACATTAGCTTTTGCGTTTAAAACATGCCAAAAGCCAATAGCGCCTAGGTGATTACTCGAGCCTGTAATTAACAAACAACATAGTAATACACCTATTAATTTAAAACGCTTAACTTGCGTCAACACCTTGCATCAACTCAAGCTCTAAACGCGCATATTTGTACTCAATAAACTCGTGTACATTAGTTGCTAGCGCAAGCCTAAAGTAGTCTGATGCTAAATACAGCTCACCTGCTGCTTGATGCATTTTAGCTAAATAAAAATAAGCTTCGCATAAACGCTGCGCATATTCTTGCTCAGTTCTAACACCATCACTAATGCCAGATAAAAATGCATGTTCACTCATATCCCCCGTATAAAGAGAAATTAACTGGTACGCCCATTGTGACTCATCAAGCGCAGTGGCATTTTGTTTAAGTGCATCAAGCGCAACGGCTTTATCCTCTTGTGCTTGTGCTAAATAAACCCATAAAACTCGGTACGGATCTTTTGGAGAGCGAGCTAAAAATTCATTAAAATCATTTTTAGCAAGGCCTGCTCTGTCGCCGTAATACAGTGCGATACCACGATTTAAATAGGCGTATTCATGCTCTTCATCAAGTTCTAGGGCAGAATCGAAAAACTCATAGGCTTTTTCATACTGCTGCATAAGCGTATGTTGAATACCTAAAAAATTATACACTTCAGCTAAATCAGGCTTAAGCTTTACTGCGCGATTAAAATCAATACGCGAAAGAGTTGTCATACCTAGACTATCAAAAAGTACACCACGGTCGTAATAAAGCTTAGCTTGTTGTTCTTCGCTTAAGTCGGCTCTATTTAATAGCTCTGAGTAGCGTGCAATAGCAATTTCACTTCTAAAGTCAGAAGCTAAAGGTGCAGTAAATGGCACATTAACAATCGGGGTTGGTTCTGATTCTGTTGTAGTTTGGCAAGCGCTTAAAGACAAAATAGCAAAAGATGCCAAAGCTAAATGTTTGAGTATCATTAAAATCCTTAATACCAAGATATATCGCGATTAATATAAGACAGACCTTGTCCAATAAGGTTTCATTAAAGCATAAAAAAAGGGGCTAAACAGCCCCTTTTTTACTATCTAGCTAATATAACTAGATTAATAAGTTAGCAATTACGCGTCAGTTGGCGCGTCAGCTGCAGGTGCTGCTGATTCCATTGCTTCTTTAATACTTAGACGTACACGGCCTTGGCGATCTACTTCTAGTACTTTAACTTTAACTTCTTGACCTTCAGAAAGGTGATCAGCCACGTTATTAACGCGCTCAGTACTAATTTGAGAAATATGTACTAGACCATCTTTGCCAGGAAGAATGTTTACAAACGCACCGAAGTCTACGATACGTACAACTTTACCTTCGTAGATAGTACCTACTTCAAGTTCAGCTGTTAATTGCTCAATACGGCTAATTGCATTAGCTGCACTTTCGCCATCTGTAGCGGCAATTTTAATTGTACCGTCGTCACCGATTTCAATCGTGGTACCAGTTTCTTCAGTAAGCTGACGAATAGTTGCGCCACCTTTACCAATAACTTCAGCGATTTTCTTCTGTGGGATTTTCATTGTGTATATGCGAGGAGCAAACATTGATAGCTCTTCAGAAGGAGCAGAAATCGCTTCATCCATCACTTCTAAGATATGTAAACGTGCAGCTTTTGCTTGTTTAAGCGCAATTTGCATGATTTCTTGAGTGATACCTTCGATTTTGATATCCATTTGAAGTGCAGTAATACCTGCAGCAGTACCGGCAACTTTAAAGTCCATGTCACCTAAGTGATCTTCATCACCTAAGATGTCAGAAAGAACAACGAATTTATCGTCTTCTTTAACTAGACCCATCGCAATACCAGCAACAGATGCTTTAATTGGTACACCCGCGTTCATAAGTGCTAGAGAAGTACCACAAACAGACGCCATTGAAGAAGAACCGTTTGATTCAGTAATTTCAGATACTACACGGATTGAGTAAGGGAACTCAGTAAGTGTAGGCATTACAGCTGAAATACCACGCTTAGCAAGGTTACCATGGCCTATTTCACGACGCTTAGGAGAACCAACAAAACCAGTTTCACCTACACAGAATGGAGGGAAGTTGTAGTTAAGCATAAAGTGGTTTTTATGAGTACCAGTTAAATCGTCGATTAACTGTGAATCACGTTCTGTACCAAGTGTCGCTGTTACTAACGCTTGAGTTTCACCACGTGTAAAGATAGCAGAACCGTGAGTACGCGGTAATACGCCAGTCATTACGTCTAGTGCACGAATCATATCTGGTTCACGACCATCGATACGTTTTTCGCCAGCAGCTATACGGCCACGAACGATTTTCTTCTCAAGTGAACCGAAGATTTTGCCAATTTCTTGCTTGTCTAAAGACTCGCCTTCAGCAAGTTCAGCTGTTAATACTGCAACAACTTCATCTTTAGCTTCACCAAGAGCTTCTTTACGCGCTACTTTATCAGTGATTAAGTAAGCTGCGCCTACTTTTTCAGCAGCAATAGTTGCTACTTTATCTTCTAGTGCAACATCTTTCTCAGGTGCAGTCCAATCCCAAGTAGGCTTGCCTGCTTGCGCTTTAAATTCTTCGATTGCAGTAATGATCGCTTGAGATTGCTCATGACCATATACAACAGCGCCAAGCATTACGTCTTCTGCAAGTACGTTAGCTTCTGATTCAACCATAAGTACCGCTTTATCAGTACCGGCTACCACTAAATCAAGTTGGCTTTCTTCAAGCTCTTTTAATGTAGGGTTAAGTACGTATTCGCCGTTGATGTAACCAACGCGAGATGCACCAATTGGACCACTGAATGGGATACCAGAGATAGCAAGTGCTGCTGAAGTACCAATCATCGCAACCATATCAGGTTGGATTTCAGGGTTAACAGAAACAACAGTAGCAATAACTTGTACTTCGTTTACAAAGCCGCTTGGGAAAAGTGGACGAATTGGACGGTCAATAAGACGTGCAATAAGAGTTTCGCCATCGTTAGGACGACCTTCACGCTTTAAGAAACCACCAGGGATACGACCAGCAGCGTACATACGCTCTTGGTAGTTAACTGTTAGTGGGAAAAAGTCTTGACCAGGTTGTGCTTCACGCTTACCAACAACAGTTACTAAAACTGAAGTGTCGCCAATGCTTGCAAGTACAGCGCCGTCTGCTTGACGAGCGATTGCACCAGTTTCTAGAGTCACTGTATGTTGACCTAGTTTGAATTCTTTAATAATTGCTTGCACTTAAAATATTCCTTAAATGTATTCTAATAAGTTGTCATCAAAGTACCAATTACAGTACATAATTGTATTCAGTTGGAAATCAATTAAGTACTACAATTGGCAATGATGTGAATAATTGCAGATAAACCTTTTTACCTACGCGCATAGTATATACCAAAGCTACTTCAAAATGCGAGTCTAGGGTGTGTTGATCTTTGTGGATTGAAATTTGTTCAATCTAGGGGCGATTTAATCACGGCGCGAGATTTGTAACCTAGTGGGCTAAGTAAAAATCGAGCAACAAAGAGTTAATCGCCCCTAGGATGAACCCGCAGGGCAGCGCATGTTTGGCATTTATGCTGCGTTATCGCCTATTTATGGGGAATAATCACACTACATAGGCGCTGCCTTGCCTAAAGACCAAACATACAGCTGCAAAATTAATCACGAAAGGTCAACACACACTAGCTACTAGATTTAAGCTGGGCTAATGAGTGGGTAAATACAACGATGCTTGATAAGCTATGAAATAGGAGTTTTACAATATAATTCAATAAGTTTATAAATTTGTTTTATTTTCAAACACAAATTTTAGGCACAAAAAAAGGAGCTAAAAAGCTCCCATTTCTATAATCTAGTTCTTAACGACGTAGGCCAAGTTCTTTGATTAGTGCAGTATAACTAGTGATATCTTTACCTTTAAGGTAATCAAGTAGTTTACGGCGAGTGCTTACTTTACGAAGCAGACCACGACGTGAGTGGAAGTCATGCTTGTGATCAGCAAAGTGACCTTGAAGCTTGTTGATATCATAAGTAAGTAATGCTACTTGTACTTCTGATGAACCTGTATCGCCTTCTGCACGTGCAAATTTAGCAATGATATCGATTTTTTCTTGATTGCTTAGTGACATAGTAACTCCAAAAATTAAATTTAAAAGGTGTCTTAGCCGATCACTAATTCAGCCAAAACGATTAAGCCGGCGTATTCTACCAACTGTGGGAATAACTACAAGTTAATTATTCCCATCTACAACTAATAAGCCACTGCTGGGCACACTAATTGCTTATTCAGGCTTTACGTAATCATCTTGCTGGCTAGCAAGACCACGTTTAACCTTTAAATGGCCACTTGAGTTGCACTCGCCAGTACCAATAAACACACCATCCGCAACAACTTTAATTGCCCCCTCAGGTAAAGCTTCAGGTAACTCGACTGCTTGCCCATGACTAAATACTTTGCCCTGCTCTTTCGAAATTTCAATAACAGGTAAATCAGTTAAAGCAGTGTCTATAGGTAATAACAACGCGTCTAAATAAGTAGAAGGCGCAAGCTCTTCTGCTTTCGCTTTAGCAAGCAACGCTTCAATTTCATCAAGCGAAACCATTTTATCTGCCGGATACTGACCAACAGCAGTTCTGTGAAGCATTATAACGTGTGCGCCACACCCTAGGTTTTCGCCCAAATCATCAACGATTGTACGAATATACGTCCCTTTTGATACATGAGCCGTCATTTGTAATACGTTGTTTTGTTCATCAAATTCGTCAAACGATAAGCTAAACACATTTATTTTTCTGCATTTACGAGGGACTTCAATACCCTCTCGTGCGTACTTATATAATGGTCTACCTTGATACTTAAGTGCTGAGTACATTGATGGATATTGATCTGACTCTCCAACAAAAGCTGCAATTTCTTTTGTTAACTGCTCACGCGTCACATTCACATCTTTCGTGCTTACGATTTCGCCATCAGAATCTGATGTTGTTGTACGCTCACCCAGTTTTGCACGAACGATATAGGTTTTATCTGTATCGAGTAAAAACTGCGTAAACTTAGTCGCCTCACCAAAACAAATTGGCAGCATACCTGTAGCAAGCGGGTCTAAAGCCCCAGTGTGGCCAGCTTTTTGTGCAAAATAAACACCTTTCGCTTGCTGCAGAGCTTTATTTGATGAAATGCCTTGCGGTTTGTTTAACAACAAAATACCGTCAACTGCACGGCCTTTACTGCGCTTTGCCATCTGTATCAGTGCCTTCTTCGCTATCTGTATCTTCTACGTGCTTAGTACTTTGTTCACTATCTGAAATATCAGCATCAACACTTTCTACATCTTCATCGACATGCTTTGCGTTATCTTCGCGGATAATAGAATCCACTAAATTAGAAATACGCATACCTTCCATCAGTGAATTATCAACTACAAACTTTAACTCAGGCATTATACGAGCACGAATACGCTTACCAAGTAACGAGCGAATATAACCCGTTGCTTCATTAAGTACTTTAGCGCTTTGCTTAGCTGCATCTTCATCTTGTGTGTTAAACACAGTGATGAAAATTTTGGCATAAGATAAATCACGCGATACTTCTACCGCTGACACTGTCACCATACCTAAGCGTGGATCTTTAATTTCGCGTTGTAAAATTACAGCAATTTCTTTTTGGATTTGCTGTGCAACACGATCAGTGCGAGAAAATTCTCTCATTGCATTTGTCCTAAAATCATAACTTATTGAAATTTAATAATAAGCTAATTAAATAATGGATACACAAATGGGGGCTAAGCCCCCATTTATTAGTTTAGCGAGCTAACAATTAAAGAGTACGTTGTACTTCAACTGTTTCAAATACTTCGATTTGGTCACCAACACGTACGTCATTGTAGTTCTTAACGCCGATACCACATTCCATGCCGTTACGAACATCAGCAACATCGTCTTTAAAGCGACGAAGTGACTCAAGTTCACCTTCATAGATAACCACGTTTTCACGTAGTACACGGATTGGAGCGCTACGTTTAATAACACCTTCAGTAACCATACAACCAGCAATTGCGCCAATTTTTGGAGACTTGAATACGTCACGAACTTGCGCAAGACCAATGATTTCTTGTTTAAACTCAGGTGCAAGCATGCCTGACATTGCTTGCTTAACTTCTTCGATTAAGGCATAAATTACGCTGTAATAACGAAGGTCTAAGTTTTCAGTATCAATCACTTTACGAGCAGAAGCATCAGCACGAACGTTAAAGCCAACTACAATTGCGTTAGACGCTGCAGCTAGTGTCGCATCAGTCTCAGTAATACCACCAACACCAGAGCCTACAATCTTCACTTTTACTTCATCAGTAGAAAGTTTAGTTAGTGAATCAGAGATTGCTTCGATAGAACCTTGAACGTCTGCTTTAAGTACCACGTTAACTTCAGAAACATCACCTTCAGTCATGTTAGTAAACATGTTTTCAAGCTTAGCTTTTTGTTGACGTGCTAGTTTAACATCGCGGAACTTACCTTGACGGTATAAAGCAACTTCACGCGCTTTACGCTCATCTTTAACTACAGTTGCTTCGTCGCCCGCAGCTGGAATACCAGAAAGACCTAAAATTTCCACTGGAATAGATGGACCTGCCGACTTGATGTCTTTACCGTTTTCATCGCGCATTGCACGAACACGGCCATACTCAAGACCACATAATACAATGTCACCTTGGTTAAGCGTACCAGATTGAACAAGTACTGATGCAACTGGACCGCGGCCTTTATCAAGACGAGATTCAATAACAACACCTGCAGCCATACCTTCGGTAGGGGCAGAAAGCTCTAAAAGCTCAGATTGCATAAGTACGGCTTCAAGAAGGTCATCAATACCTAGACCAGTTTTAGCTGAAATATGAACGTACTGCGTATCGCCGCCCCATTCTTCAGGGATAACGTCTAGCTGAGCTAGTTCGTTTTTAACGCGATCTGGATCTGCGCCTTCTTTATCCATTTTGTTTACAGCAATGATTAAAGGAACGCCAGCTGCACGTGCGTGCTGTACCGCTTCTTTAGTTTGTGGCATAACACCATCATCTGCTGCAACCACTAAGATTACGATATCTGTCGCTTTAGCACCACGAGCACGCATTGATGTAAATGCAGCATGTCCTGGAGTATCTAAGAAGGTAATCATATTGCCGTTTACATCAACATGGTATGCACCAATATGCTGTGTAATACCACCGGCTTCGCCAGAAGCAACCTTCGCAGAACGAATGTAATCTAGAGTCGATGTTTTACCATGGTCAACGTGACCCATTACAGTTACTACTGGAGCACGAGGCTCTGACTTACCATCTTCATGGCGGTCGTTAAGTACTGTTTGCTCTAATTCGTTTTCTTTAACAATGATAACCTTGTGACCCATTTCTTCTGCAACTAGTTGTGCAGCTTCTTGGTCAATCACTTGGTTAATAGTAACCATGTCACCCATTTTCATCATTGTTTTAACAACTTCAGCGCCTTTAACAGCCATGCGTGATGCAAGCTCAGCTACTGTAATTGTTTCGCTAATACGCACTTCATTTTTAACATCAACAGTTGGTTTTTGGAAACCATGCTGCAGCGATGCTGGTGCTTTTAATTTAGACTTGTTACGGCCTCTTGACGCTGCAAATTTATCTTTTGCTGGCGCTTTTTTCTTTTTCTTAGCACGGCGAGTGCCTTGCTCATCACGAGCATCGGCAACATCTTCTGCTTCACGTGCATAAGTTGAAGTCGTAAGATGGTGATCCGCTGTTTCTTCGCGTTTCTTACGTTCTTCTTCTTCTTTCTTCCAGCGTGCTGAATTCTCTTCAGCTAGCTTTCTTGCCTCTTCTGCTTGACGTTTCGCTTCTTCTTCAGCTTTCTTCAATGCGGCCTCTTCTGCTTCTTTTTGCAGACGCTCAGCTTCTATGCGATCTTTCTCAGACTTAGCACTTTGCTCTGGGGTCATCTGCTTTTGTTTCGCTTTACGCTCTGCATCAGCTTTGCGTTTAGCTTCTTCTTTGGCTTTACGGTCAGCTTCTTCTTTCGCTTTACGTTCTGCCTCTTGTTTCGCTTTTAATTCTGCGGCTTCTTGTTCAGCTTTTTGTTGCTGTTCAAGACGGGCTTTTTCTTCAGCGGCTAAGCGTGCTTGCTCTTGTTCTTGTTCCATTGCGCTTTTCTTCACGTAGGTACGTGTTTTACGAACTTCAACTTGAACATCTTTAGCTTTACCCGTAGAACCAGTCACACTTAATGTGCTTTTGCTCTTACGTTGTAAAGTCATACGCGCTGGGCCATCTGAACCTGTACCACCATGATGCTTGCTTAAATGATCAAGTAACGTTGCTTTTTCAGCTTCTGTTACGTTATCAGTTGCTTGCTTAGTGATACCTGCTTGTGAAAACTGCTGTAGCAATTTATCAACAGTTGTACCTATATCGCCGGCTAGTTTTTCAACATTTACTTCTGCCATAGTGTGTAATACCTCCGTTAATAAATTACTCGTCTGCAAACCAACAAATGTTTCGTGCAGCCATAATCAGTTCACCCGCTTTTTCAGATGAAAGTTCTGTGATATCAACTAATTCGTCAATACCTTGCTCTGCCAAGTCTTCAAGTGTAACAACACCTTTGCTTGCCATAACAAATGCTAAGTGACGCTCTAAGCCTTCAAGCGCAAGTAAGTCTTCAGCAGGCTCTGCGCCATCTAAGCTTTCTTCCGTTTTAAGTGCTTTAGTTGTCAATGCATCTTTTGCGCGTGAACGCAATAAATCTACAGTATCTTCATCAAGACCATCAATTTCTAAAAATTCAGACGCAGGTACATACGCCACTTCTTCAAGTGTCGAGAAACCTTCGTTAATAAGTAATGATGCAAACTCATCATCTATATCTAAATTTTCAGTGAATAAGTTAAGTAACTTATCAGATTCAGCTTCATTTTTAGTACGCATGTCTTCAACAGTCATTACGTTTAGTTCCCAGCCAGTTAATTGGCTTGCTAAACGAACATTCTGACCATTACGACCAATTGCTTGTGCTAGGTTATCGGCTTCTACAGCGATATCCATTGAGTGAGTGTCTTCATCCATTACGATTGAAGCAACTTCTGCTGGTGCCATTGCATTGATAACAAATTGTGCTGGGTTGTCATCGTAAAGTACGATATCAACACGTTCACCACCAAGCTCAGACGATACAGCTTGAACTCGTGCGCCACGCATACCAACACATGCACCAATTGGATCAATGCGTTTGTCGTTAGATTTAACAGCAATTTTAGCGCGTGAACCTGGATCACGTGCAGCTGCACGTAACTCAATCATCTCTTCGCCAATTTCTGGCACCTCAATGCGGAATAATTCCATTAGCATTTCAGGTTTAGAGCGCGTTACAAATAATTGTGCACCGCGTGCTTCAGGTTTAACTTCATATAAAAGACCACGGATTCGATCACCCGGGCGGAAGTTTTCACGTGGCAACATGTCATCACGGTAAATTACCGCTTCTGCGTTGTTACCTAAATCAAGTACGATTGCATCGCGAGTTGCTTTTTTAACAACACCCGTTACCAGCTCGCCTTCTTGATCTTTGTATGCTTCAACAACTAAAGCGCGCTCAGCTTCACGTACTTTTTGTACGATAACTTGCTTAGCCATTTGTGTTGTAATACGGTCAAATTTGATTGAGTCGATTTGCTCTTCAACATAATCACCCATTTGCAAATCAGGTTCTTCAACCTGTGCTGCTTCTAGAGTGATTTCGCTGTATGGGTTCTCTAAAGAACCATCTTCTAATACAGCGGCAATTTGCCAGCGACGGAACGTATCGTAATCACCGGTTTTACGGTCAATTGCTACACGTACTTCAATTTCGCCATCGTGTTTTTTCTTTGTCGCTGTCGCTAGAGCGAACTCTAGAGCTTCAAAAATCTTTTCTTTTGGAACCGCTTTCTCATTGGAAACGGCTTCAGCAACCAATAATATCTCTTTTGCCATGGGTAATGCCTCGCTTGCCCTATTCCTTCGCACTCGAATTTAAAACTTCGCGATTAAATTCGCACGTTCGATGTTACTAAGCATGATCAGATGCTCTGCACCATCGCTAGATAGTGTGATCATATCGCTGCTAACTGCTACTAAGTCGCCTTTAAAATTACGACGACCATCCTGTGGAAGTTTAGTACGCACGCGTACTTCCTCTCCTTGCGCCTGCTCGTAGTGATCTTGTTTGAATAATAGACGATCAACACCAGGAGACGATACTTCCAAATCATATTCATTTGTAATTGGGTCTTCGACGTCTAAAATCGCACTAATTTGGCGACTGGCATCCGCACAGTTATCAACTGAGATCCCATCCTCATGAGCAATATATACTCTTAAGGTAGAATGGCGACCCGCTTGTACAAATTCAAGACCATGCAACTCAAAGCCTAACATTTCTACCGCAGGCGTTAACATGGTTACTAAATCTTGTTCAAGTTTTGTCACGAAAATCCTCCATACAAACAAAAAAAGGGCTTATAGCCCTAAAATACTGAGTTTAAATTTTAATTTGATAGCAATTGCCACAAATTGTAAGGTGCAGATACAACAACGCCCCGAACCAAGCGGGGCGTCACACCAATAAAGCATAAAACTGTGTGGCCGAGGGCCAAGCTTGGTTGCGAGTCAGTAAACTGACCTAATTAAACTACATAGCCTAAAACGCAAAACGCGCATTACTTAGAATGCGCGATATAAATTAGTAAGGTAATACCTACTAGTAGAATTGGTTGCGGGAGCCGGATTTGAACCGACGACCTTCGGGTTATGAGCCCGACGAGCTACCAGACTGCTCCATCCCGCGCCAATAGATATCAAACCTTAAATTTAATATCGCTGTTAGCTGTTATACAACACGCTAAACAATGGCCGCTATTATAAGGATGTACAGGATAATTAGCAACTATAATACGCAATTAGTTTATAAAATTTGCAATTCGTCAAGATGCTAATTTAATGTATATGTAAGTAACATAAGTAATCAGCCAACTTTATAAAATTCCCATACTTGAGTCATAAAATGTAGTAGCTTATTATTTCAGGATAAAAATCAGATAAACTGAAGTTTAATAACTCTTAAAATACGTTTTAAAGGCTCACTAATTACCAGAAAGTAAATAGATATAACAAAAAGCCATACTTTCACACTAAAAAAACGTGCAGAATTTGAACTGCCCGCTATAATCAACTTTATTCCTACTTGATAATAATAGTTATTACTCACTGCAACGAGATAAAAATGAATCAACAACAATCAGCATTATTAAATAACTTAACAATTATTAAGCCTAACTTTCATGCGTTTACGGCTAAGTTTCATAGTAAATTAGCCCAATCCAGTATTGAGATGAATTACCCGACGGCCTTACAGTTTAACGAAAAGAGCTTTACCCTCTTTTGCGTATTAGAACGAATTGTTAAGCATTTAGATAAACCAGCATCGGTAGCTCCTTTTTTAGCTCACCATTTAATGTATCTAAAAAAAAGCGGCGCTTCACACAGTGACATTGCCCTTTTATCTAACGCTTTTTACGAAACCCTTGAAGAGCACCTTGGTAAACATTTTACTACTGAGAGTCAGCTCGCTTGGAAAAAAGCGCTTAGGTACTTTGAAAGCTTTGCAAGCAATGTTCTTTTCAACGTTACCAATGTGGTTTCGTTACAACAAAGAATGCAGCAAAAGCAAAGTAATAAAATTTAGATATTCAATTTTGGGGGGGTGACTTAATTTACTTAATCTCCCCTTAATTAGACTCATTTTAACACCATGGTCAAAAACGCCTTGATATGCGGTTAAACTTTTTTGCCCTATTGCTAACAGCACACTGTATTGTGTTATTTAACGCTTCTATTCGTTTTACTAATCTATTATTAAACTCAAGAAACAAATAATCCCCAGCATTAAAAACAGCAAACTATTGTCGTTACGCACTTATTTACTCCTATTTGCTTGTTGTAAAATATTAAAACGATCGTTTAATTAACTATGCCCGTATAAAAAAATTTGGCTTTACTATGACCCATCACAAAACACTTAGATTAATACTAGGCGATCAGCTAAACCCATCTCATTCATGGTATAAACAAAAAGACGACGACACGCTTTATCTCATCGCAGAATTAAAACAAGAAACCAACTACGTTAAGCATCACATTCAAAAACTGTGTGCTTTTTTTAATGCTATGGAAAACTTTGCAACTGCATTAAAAACGGCAGGATTTAATGTTTTGCATTTAACACTTGACGATACCGCTGACGACAAAGATTTAATTGAATTACTCAAGCGAATTGCTGATAAATACCAATGCGAAACTATTGAATATCAATACCCTGATGAGTTTAGGCTTAAGTCCCAATTAGCTAAGTTTAAAAGTGATGGCTCATTTGATGTAATTGCCACAGATACTGAACATTTTTTATTACCGTTCACCGATATAAAAACACGCTTTACAAAAAACAAGCATGTGACAATGGAGCACTTCTATCGTGCTATGCGTAAGCAGTTTAATATATTAGTTGATGATACTAAGCCAACCGGTGGCAAATGGAATTTTGACAGTAATAATCGTAATAAATTTTCCAAAGCTGACTTAGCGTGTATACCAAAACCTAAGCTATTCAATAATAATGTCAAGAGCATCATTTCTCGCTTAAATAAGCACAAGATCGTTTACTTTGGCGAAATAGCCGATCAGAAACTAGAGTGGCCAACAACGCGTAAACAAGCTATTGAATCTCTCGAATACTTTTGCGAGCATTTACTTAGTTGCTTTGGTCACTTTCAAGATGCGATGACAGATCAAAGTAAAAATAATTCCAGCTTGTACCATAGCCGATTATCGTTTGCCCTAAACGCAAAAATACTCCACCCGTTATATGTAATCAAACGTGTAATAAGAGAATACGAACAAAGACCAAGTGAAATATCCCTCTCGCAAGTAGAGGGCTTTACTAGGCAAATATTAGGTTGGAGAGAATATGTACGTGCCATCTATTGGATTAACATGCCCGACTACGCTGTTAAAAATCAATTACAAGCCAAAAACACACTACCATCTTATTTTTGGAACAGCTCAACAAAAATGAATTGCCTAAGCCACTCATTAAAACAAAGCCTTGAAACCGCTTATGCCCACCATATTCAACGCCTAATGGTTATTGGAAACTTTTGCATGCTTACAGGAATAAACCCTGATCACGTAGATAACTGGTACCTAGGTGTTTATATCGATGCCATAGAGTGGGTAGAGATGCCCAACACCCGAGGAATGAGCCAGTTTGCCGATGATGGAATAATTGCGACTAAACCTTATGCTGCAAGCGGTAACTACATTAATAAGATGAGCGATTACTGCAAAAGCTGTCAGTACGATGTTAAACAAAAAGTAGGTGATAAAGCTTGCCCGCTAAATAGCCTGTACTGGCATTTCATGAATAAACACAGAGACAGGCTAGAAAAGAACCCACGTATTGGTATGGTATATAAAAACTGGGATAAACAAGAAAAAACACTCCAAGAACAAACGCTGCAACAAGCAACCTACTACCTTAATAATTTAGAAGCGCTGTAAACAAAAAAGCCGCCTCGAATGAGGCGGCTAAGTAATCAGGGGAATATGTACTTTAGAAGATTATTTACCTTCTATTAGATTGCTATTACCAATTTCAATTTTACGTGGTTTTAGCGCTTCAGGGATTTCACGTTCTAAGTCAATACTTAGTAAGCCATTGGCTAAATCTGCGCCAAGTACTTTTACATGATCTCCTAACTGGAATTTACGTTCAAAGTTACGCTCAGCAATACCTTGATGAATAAATTTACGCTCTGCGTTTTCATCTTTATTTGCTTTAGTACCTGTAACTTTTAATGTGTTATTTTCTGACTCAATGGTTAATTCGTTATCGCTAAAACCGGCAACGGCCATAGTGATTCTGTATTTGTCTTTATCGAGTGCTTCTATGTTGTAAGGAGGAAAACTTGGCTGCTTATCTGTATTAGCTGCCGCATCCATAAGTGATGCTAAATGTTCGAAGCCGATAAATGAACGATAAAGTGGTGATAAGTCTACTGTACGCATAATAATATCCTCATATTTAAGCGATATTTTGCATGTGCTCTTCTATTGAACAAGCTCAAGCAAAGTTTAATTAATAGTATAAATTTCAATTATTTAAGTTTAATTAAGGACCCATCAGGCGTCCTACTTAACTATATATGGACGGTAAAATTGTTTTCAAGAGATTAATTTAAAAAAATTAAAAATAAATAAAAATAAATAAAAAAAGCACTAAAAAGTGCCTTTTGAAACCATGAAAATGAATGTTATTTAATAAATGTGCCTCGGATTGGATAGTCGTTTTCTCTAGAAAACTTAATTCCACCTAGCAGTTGCTCTAAATCAGGACGAACAAATGGGCTGTTTGATATATCGACCATTTGAAGCTGATTTTTTTCATTAAGTACAAAAATGCCTGGCTCAGCAAATGGATGATCAGTTTCTGCATCACTGCGAGGCTCGCTGATATGTAGCCCTAAATCGGTCATTTGTTCGATTGTTAAACCATAGTAAATTGGGAAGTTAATATCTATTTTTTCAAGATGTTTATCAAGCTGCTCATGGCTATCACCACTTACCGCAACCACTTCAACACCAGCATCTTTAAAGTCTTTATGAACTTTAGCAAGCTCGTTAAGTTGCGCAGTACATTTAGGGCAGTGCTGGCCTCGATAAACAACAATCATTTTCCAGGGAGAGTCACTTACTCTATCAACTAAATCTACCTTATTCTCATCAACATCTCTCACTACTAGTGATGGCATAATATCCGCAGGTTTTAAACTAGTGTTACTCATTGCGATCTCCTTTTACTGTTTCAGATTAAAAATTAATTTGCTCTTACCCATAGAGCTTAGGGTAACTTTTATTAATTCAACCTGAAAAGTGTAATTAAAAATCGATTATAACTTTAAGACCATCCCTTTATTTTTCTATAAATGGTAGATGCACTAACCCCTAGATAAGCAGCAGCAAGAGGAATATTGTCTTCACAACTTTTAATTGCATTTTCAATCGCCCTTTTTTCAACTTGCCACAAAGGTTCTATATCGTGAACAGACATAGGCGATAATTGAACACTCTGCTCGTTTGTATTGTGAACTGACTTAGCGGATATCGAGTGCTTCACAGCCCCTAATCCAAATGAGCTTGGTAGCATGTCTTTTTCAATTACATCGCCATCATTAATAACAACGGTGTTTTCAATTACATTTTGTAGTTCGCGAATATTTCCTGGCCAATCGTAATTACAAAAAAGCGCCTTAACTTCATCAGAAAAACCAGTAAAATGCTTTGCATTATTATCGCTTTTTTGTTTCAAAATATACTCAGCAAGCAGTAATATATCGCCTCCGCGTTCTCTTAAAGGGGGGAGCTTTACGGGGATAACATTTAAACGGTAATATAAATCTTCTCTAAAACGCCCTTCTGCAACCTCTATGATAGGGTTTCTGTTTGTTGCACAGACTAAACGAACATCGCTGTGTAATACTTCACTACTACCCACCTTACTAAAAATGCCTGTTTGTAAAAAGCGTAATAACTTTGCTTGTAAGTTAAGTTCCATTTCACATAATTCATCTAAAAATAAGGTACCGCCGTTGGCCACTTCAACAGCCCCTTTTCGATCGCTTAATGCCCCACTAAACGCACCTTTAACATGACCAAAAAATTCTGATTCAAATAGCTCAGCAGGGATAGCTGCACAGTTTATGGCAATAAATGGTCCTGTATTTCTCGGGCTTGTATCATGAAGGGTTTGTGCGCAAACTTCTTTACCGGTTCCACTTTCACCTGTGATAAATACACACGCTTTACTTCTAGCTGCACTATCAAGTAATCTAAAAACGGTTTTCATTGCCAGTGATTCACCAACAAAATCTTGATTTTTATCTCTGTTTTTAACCAATGGTTGAACTTTAACTTGCTCTTTTGGCGTCAAGGCACTTTCTACTGAACTAATGAGTCGTTGACTTGTGAAAGGTTTTTCTAAAAAATCAAAACCGCCTAAACGCATTGCTTCCACTGCAATATCAATAGAGCTGTTTGAGGTGATCATGACTACATTAGCAGGATTTTTCTGCTTATTTACAAATTGTAATACCTCAAGCCCACTTATATCTGGCAAGCATACGTCTTGTACTATGACCGCTGGCATTTTTTCTTTAATACCTACTAAAGCAGAGTACCCATCTGTAAAGTGTTTGCATTGGAAACCAGCCTGCTCAAGCTGACTTGCATATAAAGCACCACTGGCAATGCTATCTTCAACAATATAAACAAGACCTTTATCAATTATATCTGACACAGCTTTCTCCTAGATAGCTATACTATTACTCATTATTTGATACGCATCTCGGGTTTTATCCAAGTTGTGTTTAATAACAAGCGCTGCGTGCAAGTTTTCTTGTGTAGTTGACGGTGGCGAATCGTGTAATTGTGTTGCTAACGCAGCTAAAGCAGATGCACCATATAAAGCTGCTGAATTTTTTAAGACATGCATTACTTCTTTAATTCTTATAGTATCTTCACTACTAATTGCCGTATCTAATTGGTTAGCCATAGTAACTAATTCATCAATAAATAATTTAATTAAACGAGCTAACACGGTTGTCCCAACATCCTTTTCGAGTTGAGTTAATACATTTAGCTCGGTAATACTTTTATCGACAAACTGCTCTGATATGGGCATAGATAACCTTTGTGTAAGTTAAAACTTCGTACACTAATAATATGTAAGAGTTGTAGTTTAAGAGTAATTTGTTTTTTGCATTTTGCAAATCAAAATGAATATAAACATTTACAAAGCCCAAGTATCAATACTTTTAGTTAACGTTTGCGGCTTATCTAGCAGGTACCCCTGAGCTATATCGCAACCAAGTTGTTCTAATATTTGTAATTGCTCATTCTCTTCAATACCTTCTGCTACCGTTTGTAAACCCAATCGTTGAGCCATCGCAATAATTGCGCTACATAACGTAAAGTCTTCATTATTAGTTGCAATACCACTTACAAAACTGCGATCAATTTTTAAACCATCAATATCAAATTGACGAAGTAAACCTAAAGAGGCATACCCAGTGCCAAAATCATCAATCCACACCTTTACGCCTTCTTTATGGAAGTTTTCAAACGCCTTAGCTATTTTATCAGGACTATGAATGAGCGCTGTTTCCGTTAATTCGACTTTAATAGCCTGTGGTGGTATTTGGTGCTTTTCTAGCAAAGACATTACTTTTGCAAACACATCACCATCTAAGATTTGTACCGGTGAAATATTTAATGAAACAGCAATATCTGTCATACCAAACTGCCGCATATGTTTTAAATCAGACAAACATTGCTCAAAAATCCAGTCACCTAATTCTAAAATCATTCCCGATTGCTCTACATGAGGGATAAACTCATCAGGGCCAACAATGCCAAAGCGCGGTGATTGGCACCTTACTAGCGACTCAAAGCCGACCAGCTTTCCAGATCCCAATGATAAAAGCGGTTGATAAACCATTTTAAAATAATTATTTTGCATTGAATCAGACATGATTCTCTCTAACTCATGCCATCTTGCTAGATTGACTGGTTTTTCCGATTCTAGGTATTTAAACGCACTCATGATTTTGCTCCGGTTTCACTCTTAGTGACTTATTATATTAAAGAGCAATTTACAGGCCATTTTAAATACAAAAAAACAGAAATAAAAACCAATATATTCAGGTAGTTAAATTAGAATATTAAATGGATTTACTTCTCCCATTTCATTCGCATTTTGCAATTCAGTTTGCAATGCAGCTACATTGGCAATGTGAGCGCTTAATCGAGCTTATAAAACACAGATAAGCCAGTTAATAGATACTGACCAAAGCTAATATTAGCAATTGTATATGAGAAAAGAGAAAGCTTTGATAAAACCCTGTTTAGGTTAAGCACCATCTAAATTTAAGAGAAAATAAATAATTTTATGGGGAGGGATAAAAAATTAAATTGGTGGTAGGAACATAAAAAAACGCAGGCAACTATAAATAGTTACCTGCGCAAAAGTCTCTAGTTTGAAAGAGTGTCGTTATTTTCGTTTTTAGAAGAAGTTACATGTTGTGCATAGTTGGTATTTTGCGAGTCAAACGTATTACTCATCAACTGAGCGTTTTCAACATCAGCTTGTGTAAAAGTAATTGGCTGAATATCTGCCAGCGGTTCAATCGAATCGTTACCTCGTAAAACTGTTATACCTATTACTAAAGTGGCAACAAGCAAAATTGACAAAACCATAATTTCAGGTGTTAGTACCCAATTGTTACCTTTAGGCTGTTGTTTGGCTTTTGTGTTTGTTTGCATATTGCACCCCTTAAAAATTTAACTAAATTCGTCTTGATTTGATATTTAATATATTGCGAAAGTCGTGCCAACCAGATAACAACTTTACAAAAAAGTAAAAACCTTACAAAATCATGTCGTTAAAATAAATTAAAGGTATGATTGAGTATTTAAATAAAGTTCATAACATTTTATTTTTATTTTGAATTGCAATTTGCGAATCAAATTAAAAAAAACACACTAAAAAACACTCATTAATTACTAAAAAATAAATTTAACTTACCCCTAAAATACTAGGTTAATTTCTCCGTTTATCAAGTTTTATGCAACACAAACCCACTTTTTATATTGTCTGTTGATCTTTGCGGATTAAAATTCGTTCAAACTACAGGCGGTTTAATCGCGGCGCGAGGTTTATAACCTAGCGGGATCGGTAACTGCTCCTGCGTTACCCTACTGACTTACATCGATGTAAGACCGAGCAAAGCTTCCGCGTTCTGCTCACGCCCCTTACCTACATCCATGTTGGCAACAAAGAGTAAATAGCCCTTAGGAAGAAACCTTTGGGCAGCGCCTGTTTGGCATTAATGCTACGTTATCGCCCATTTATGGAAAATAACCACACTGCATAGGCTCAACTTTGCCTAAATACCAAACACACTGCTACAAACTTAACCCTAAACGTTTAACAAACCCTAGCCTTCATTGCTCAACTCAGCTTTTCCCACACTTGCGCTAAACGAGAGAGCTTTAAATGTTTAGCTTCAATAACCTGCTCTGGGGCATATTTATCAAGTAATAAATAAAGTGTCTCACTTACAATTGGCTTAGCTAAATAGTCATTCATCCCCGCGTCTATAAATCGCTCTTTATCACCATGAATCGCATTTGCAGTGAGTGCTATTATGGGGGTGGTTATACCTAACTTTCTGATTGCTTTAGTTGCAGAAATCCCATCGAGTATTGGCATTTGGATATCCATAAAAATAATATCAATTTCATCGTTTTGCGCCTTTATTATTGCCTCTTGACCATCACTAACAATATGTACACGGCGACCTTTTTGTTCTAAAAACTGCCGAATTACAATTTGATTATTCGTATTATCTTCAGCAACTAATACCTTGGTTCCGCTTAACTGAGTTAACCCTAAGGGGCTTTCTAAAGTTTCTTTTTGCTCACGATTGGTAAATATAATATCCAAATGAAACAACTGCTCTTCTAATAAACTAATTGCCCGTAGTACATGGGATACTTTATAAGGGCCATTTAACCTAAGCTCTCTGTCGTTAATATTTTGCGGTAATAAGCTTTTACCTAGCAAATCTAGGATGAGTAAACACGGTGAATTAAGGGAGTTGTATGTATTTATACGCTCGCGTGTTTGGGCTAACATTTGAGGATCAGTTAGTACAATTGCATCAGGAAAACTATCGTACTTGGGTATATCTGGGCATACTTCGTAGTGTTCAAAAGTGATAGAAAACCGAGTGAGCGTATGCTCCAAGGCTGTTTTTAGAATTTCGTGACTTCCTACTATCCATACTTTTGGCTTTTTACTTCGTGCTGCAAACCCTTCTCTTAAAATTGAGTCAGTTGTGTCTATTTGCAGCGGGTAATTAACTATAAACTCGCTTCCTTTATTAAACTCAGAACTAACCGAAATATCTCCACCTACCACATCACAAATTTGCCTACATATCGCAAGCCCTAAGCCACTGCCACCATGCTTTCGAGTAATTGAATTATCGGATTGAATAAAAGGCATAAACATACTGTCAATTTTATTTTTTGCAATTCCCATACCCGTGTCTTTTACAGATATATAAAGGTTTAAATTATTACCTTCAATATGAGTGCACTTAACAGTAACCGTTATTACACCATGTTGAGTGAACTTAATCGCATTGGCTAATAAATTTATGACTATTTGTCTTATACGGGCATGATCACCAATTACTTGAGCTGGTACATCAGGATAAAAATCAAAAATAACCTCAAGCCCTTTTTGTAAAGCGCTTTGGGAAATTATATCTATTGCTTCTTCAATACACGTATCAATACTAAATGGCTGATTATTGAGTGTTATGGCTTGTGCTTCAAAACGTGAGTACGTTAATACATCGTCCAATACACTTAATAGCGCGTCAGAACTTGTTTTAATCATTTGTGTATAGCGCATTTGTTCAGAAGTTAAACCGGTATGATGCAAAATATCTGCAGATCCAATCACAGCATTTAATGGCGTGCGAATTTCATGACTAATATTTGCCATGAATCGGCTTTTTGACTCCGCTAGGGTTTCTGCCTGATGTTTAGCTTCAAGTAATATTTGCTCGCTTTCAATACGCTCTTGTATATCCACAAGTGTCGCAGCAATTGATGATAAATCACTTTCGTAGCCACCAACAATTGGAGTAAGTGTAATTTCGACCCAGTTATTTATACCTTGTGCATTAATTAAACGTATATCAAAGCGACGAATGTCACGCTTACCTTGTTTATAATCAAGTAAAGTGCTACTAATTTTTTCTACATCTTCTTTTGCTATAAACTTAATTATAGGTAAGCCAAGGCTCTCATCTACCTTGCTGTGTAGAACACGCTGCCATGCTTGATTTATAAATAATAGATTGCCAAATGTATCAAGGCGTAAAACAATATCAGGGATATTATCAACGACAGAGTGATAATTATATTCTATCTCTGCCATTGCTTGTTCGGCTTTAACTCGCTGCGTAATATTAGTTTCTATAGCGATAAAGTGCTTTACTTGGCCTTCATCATCTCGCACTGGGTTTGCATCAATAGCAACCCAATAAATATTACCGTTTTTATCGTAATTTGTAGTTTCAACTTGAAAAGGAAGTCCATTTTTTACGGCATGAGACATGACCTTACGGCTTTTTTCACATGTTTTTGGCCCTTGCAGTAAATGACCAGGACTGGTGCCTATAACCTCATCACAGGTGTAACCTGTAAGTACTTCAAAACTATTGTTAACCCACTCAATTACGCCAAATTTATCTGTAATTATCACTAAGTTATTTGTATGGCTCGCAACAAGCGATAAGCGTTTTACATATTTTTGCTGTTGTGTAAGCAAAAATTGTGAGTCTTTATGACGTTGAATGTCATAGAGTGAACCTATAAAACCGCTTTTTTCATCATAAACTAGCCTCAACTCAAACCAGTTTAAGAGTCCGTGACTATTTTTTATTTGTATTTCTACACTAGGAGTCTGCTTTCCTTCAAGCAAACAACAACTGTATGCAACAAAATGCATAATATCATCGCAATTCATTAACTTAGTAATATTAGAACCAATTAATGAATCGCTTGAGTAACCTAGTTTCTTCTCCCATGCTTCGTTAATATAGGTAAGATTTAAATGTTTATCACACTCAAAAATACATTCATCTAAAATAGCTAATAGCTTTGCTTGACGTCGATTACTATTGGAGAGCTTTTCGACCAATGCATATTGGATTTGCACTTGTAGTTCATCGTTGTTATCCATGCTCTCTCCAATGCTTAATAAAAGTTTTACTATCACAAACTCGCGCATAAAGAGGAAAAACCTCTTCACAGTAAAAAGTTTGTTCAAAAGGAGTGCGACTCGATGTACAGTCACTTAAAATAGTGACGTTAAAACCAAGTTCAACAGCCGTTCGCGCAGTTGAGTCAATACAAATAGAAGTCACCGTACCGGCTAAAATTACATTAGTGACACCATGTTCTTTGAGCTTTTGCGCTAGAGCAGTATGTGTAAAAGCATTTAAACCTCTTTTCCCAGGCACCACTTCTATAACATTGCTAAAAAAATCTAGCTGCTCAATGGTTTGAGCGCCGTACGAACCTGCTTTAAATGCGCCCACATCTGCAATAGCTTTTAATATGCCAATCGGATTTTTAAGCTCACTGTAGTTTTGTGTAAAATGAATGGGTGTATTAACAACTAGCGCAAAATGCTCTGCACAGGCGGCCAATAAAGAGAGTGTATTTTCTACCACGCCAGTAATTCTTGACGACTCTTCAACTACGTCATACAAAATACCTTTTGGTGAAAAGTAATCATTTTGAAAACCAATCAAAATAAGCGCTGTTTTAGAAAAGTCATGCATCATTGCCACCTTATTAACCAATTTAAGACGCTAATTGCCAAGGTTTAATAAACTTTTCAAGCACTGCTTTGGTCACTGGTTTTTGTAAATAGTGCGTAATACCTTTTTCAAATAACTCAGCTATCTGCTCATCCCCTGTTAGCCCAGTTAAAATAACTTTGGGTGTATCATTATTAGGGGTATTTTGACGCACCAATTGCTGTGCTACGTCACTGCCAAACATTCCTGGCATGCGCTCATCTAAGAGCAGTAAATCAAATGGTTCATTTTGAGCAAGCGTTAAAGCACTAGCGCCATTTTCTGCACATGTTACTAAGCAGCCCAGCATTTCGAGCATCACTTTTGTTGCAATTTGGCTTGGTAAGCTATCATCCGCCACTAATACAGATAAACGTGTTTGCGTATGAAATGTTGTTAAAATGGTAATGAGGTCAGTATCAAAAAATGGCCAACCTAATATTTTTTTAGATAGTTTATTCTCTTGGCTCAGCTCACTGATATCGCTAATAGTGCATAACTTTATGTGTCTATTTATGCTGTCACCATTTAGTTTATAAGTTAGCGCGTCACCACTAAGGTGACGTAAATCCTCAATCTGTACCGTTTCCTTAAAAGTGCTATTGAATAATTTAAAATTTAAGCCAAAGCGCTCATGGGTATTATCCGATGTTATTAAACAACTTTTAAATAACGCCTCACAATCAGTTAGAACATCTATATTTTGGCTAATATCAAGCGCCAAACTAACTGACTCTTTTGTTGCTAAAAGCCCATGAAAATCCAGCGTGTTTACTTGCTCAGAATCATCAATCTGGTAATGAAGGCTAACCCCTTGTATATTTGCTTCTAGGTTAAGTAAAAAGCTCTGCTTTACAGATGCTAGCGCTGGAATCAGAAATTCCTCGCATTGCGCAATCATTTGCTCAAGAGGAATTTGCAAACAAACGTAGTTACATTGCAACTTGTTAATTAAAGTAACTGAAAAATTTCGATTTTGGGTTTCACAATATTTACCGATTACCCCTTGGATAATTTCTAAAACGTGACTATTAATATTCATAAAGTATTCTCGTTAACCCAATGTATAGCTCTTAATCATCAAGTTATGTGCCACAAATTAGTTCTTGTAAACACACTTGCATTCATATACTTAAGTATTAGACAGACAGCGCTTTAGTTTCTAATTCGCATTTTGCAAATCATATTGCTATGCAATATATGATTTATAGTTTTTATTAGAATGGTGTAATCGATTTTTTTTGCTTTAAATAATTTTTCAATCATTTAAACTGATTTTATCAAATTGAGGAGAAAGCTATGTTAACTGTAATTTTTGGCCGTGAAGGTTGTCCATATTGTGTTCGTGCAAAAGATGTTGCGGAGCAACTATCAAATGAACGTGATGACTTTAAATTTCGCTACATCGATATAATTAAAGAAGGCATTAGTAAAGCCGACCTTGAAAAGTCAGCTGGTAAACCTTGCCCTACCGTTCCACAAATTTTTGTGGATCAAAATCACATCGGTGGATTTACAGAATTTGAAGCTTACGCAAAAGAAAACCTAGGCTTGTACAAATAAGCGTTGTATTAAATATGTTAACCAGTTTAATAAACCCCAAATCAAACTGGTTAAATTTCGACCAACATCAAACACATAGAAATTAGTTTCAATTTATACAAGCATTTGCCTCGCGAATCCTATATAATGCGCGCCTCTTTAAATTCGTTGAGGCGTATTAATGTCAGAACCAGTCACGTTTGAATCTCTAAATCTTTCTCCTGCAATTTTGAAGGCAGTTGAAGAGTTGGGTTACAAGACACCATCTGAAATCCAAGCTCAATGTATACCGTTATTGCTAGAAAGAAAGGACGTACTGGGACTAGCTCAAACGGGTACAGGTAAAACCGCAGCATTTGCACTGCCATTACTAAATAATATTGACCCGTCTGTGAAACAGCCACAGATCCTTGTACTCACACCAACACGTGAGCTTGCGATCCAAGTTGCTGAGGCATTCGAACAATATGCTAAACATGTTCGTGGTATTGAAGTTTTGGCACTCTATGGTGGCCAAAGCTACAGTATCCAATTAAGCGCACTTCGTCGTGGCGCTCAGGTTATTGTTGCGACTCCAGGTCGTTTAATCGATCACATTAACCGTGGCACTATCAAGTTTGATGCTCTACAAGCACTTGTACTTGATGAAGCCGATGAAATGTTACGTATGGGCTTTATCGATGATGTAGAAAGCATCATGGAAAAAACACCGCGCGAAAAGCAAACATGTCTTTTCTCTGCGACTATGCCTAAGCAAATTCAAAACATCAGCAGCAAGTATATGAATAACCCTGAACAGGTTCATATTTCTGCGCGTAACTCTACAGTATCATCTGTTGAGCAAGTGTTTTGGAATGCAAGCGTACATAAAAATAAAGCAATTGTTCGCTTCTTAGAAGCTGAGCAATATGAAGGTGCTATTGTTTTCGTACGTACGCGTAACGATACAGTACAACTTGCTGAGTTATTAGAGCGCGAAGGTTTCTCTGCTGCTCCACTTAACGGTGACATGAACCAGCAAGCACGTGAACGCACTGTAGATCGCTTAAAAAGTGGCATGCTAAACATTGTTATTGCAACAGATGTAGCGGCACGTGGTCTTGATGTTGACCGTTTAAGCTTAGTTATCAACTACGATATCCCACAAGATTCTGAAGCCTACGTTCACCGTATCGGCCGTACAGGTCGTGCTGGTCGTACTGGTAAAGCAATCTTATTCGTAAAACATAACGAACGTTATTTACTTAAAAATATCATTCGTCATACGAAGTCTGAAATTGCTCAAGTTGAATTACCTACAGCAAAAATTGTTGAAGAAAAACGTATCGAAGCGTTACAAGCAAAATTAACTATTGCGCTTGAAAACAAAGACATCACGTTCTTCAATGAAGTAGCTACTAACATGGCTGAAAAACTTGATCTTCCTCTTGAAAGCTTAGCGGGTGCGTTACTGTGTTTAGCACAGCAACAATCGCCAATTAAAGTTGAAGAAGTTAAGATTCAACCTCGTGAACGTAACGAGCGTAACGACCGCAATTCACGCAACGATCGTGGTGACCGTGGACGTCGTAACGAACGTGGCGGCGAACGTGGTGGTGAACGCGCTGAGCGTAAACCTCGCGAACGTAACAGCCGTGATGCAGGTCCTATGGATACTTACCGTATCGAAGTAGGTCGTGAACATGGTGTTCAGGTTAAAAATATTGTTGGCGCTATCGCTAACGAAGCTGACATCTCAAGCAAGTTTATTGGTGATATTCGTCTACACGACAATCACAGCACGGTTCAATTACCGCAAAACATGCCTAAAGATGTACTTGATCACTTCCAAAAAGTGTTTATTTGTAAACGCCCTATGGGCTTAACAATTACAACTGATCAAGGTCCTGCTGAACCACGTGGCGAACGCTCTGAGCGTCCAGCTGGTGATAAGAAACGCAGCTTTAATAAAGATGACGGCGCACGCGGTGATAAGCGCAGCGGTCCTCGAAAAGAACGTCGCCCTGTAAGCTTCACAGCTAAATAAGCAACGACTCTTTAATAAAAAAACCTTGCCACGAAAGTGACAAGGTTTTTTTGTTTTTAAGCTGCTGCTACAGTGAAAACAAAGTAAACTTTCGCGTCAATTCAATAGCGGCTTGAGATAGTTTTTTTAGCCTGAGTTCGGGTTGCTTAATGCCTATAAATACATTTCTCTGATTTTTAAAATAACAAAAATTCTGTAAACTAGACAAAGGCTATAGTTCACGGACGAATTAAAAATTGAAAAAGATTTACGACAACTTGCTCTTTGTAGCAATAGTACTCCCCATTTTATTATGCATCACTATACCTATTTTAATGGACTTTACAGATCCACCATTCATCTCAAATGAACTATACGACGCTGTTTTCTTTATAACCCTCCCTATTATCTGTTGTGCACTATTTATCTATTTAAATATACTTATATTCAATAAATATAAACGCTGCAGTAAATATAGAGAATCACTTAAATACAATTTCTCAGATACTAAAATAAAATTAGCATCCATTTTCATGTACCCATTATCCCCTTTATTAATCTTTGGAATACTCTATGTTTTTATCTCTGATCCTATTAAATTATGGGCTTACTACACACAAGGCGACTATTGGTATAAAGAATACATCCTGACCGATGTACAAGAGTGTGGCACTGAGTATGAAGATAGCTGTACTCGTTTATACTTCAAAGACCCTAAAACGAATAAGATTCATGATTTTAGGTGGTATGACGATAAGTCTACAATAATGAACAACAAAAATGATTATGTGTATATTGTTGGAGAGGCCAGCTTATTTGGCTATATAGTGAGAGATTTAGAAAGATAACTTAGACTTACTTTTACATTACAGGACTTTTATTTAAAAACCTCACTCAAGTGAGTGAGGTTCATAAAGGTTTAGGCTAAGGCAATGCTGGATAAATGTAGCTTGCATCTAAACCTAAAGGAATACCAAGTGCCCAATAACCTAATAAAAAGATACTCCAGCCAATCATAAAGGCAATTGAGTACGGCAGCATAATAGCAATTAAAGTGCCTATACCGGTGCCTTTGACATACTTTTGACAGTACACCACCACTAATGGGAAGTATGGCATTAACGGTGTAATAATATTAGAGCTTGAGTCACCTACACGATAAGCGGCTTGAGTTAAGTCTGGCGAAATGCCAAGTTGCATTAACATCGGTACAAAAATGGGGCCAAGTAACGCCCATTTTGCTGAACTTGAACCTACAAACAAGTTAACAAAGCCAGTTAAAAAGATAATGCCTACAACCGTTACTGCACTTGGCAATTCCATCGCCTTTAATAACTGCGCACCTTCAATTGCGAGCAGTGCACCTAAATTTGATTTACTAAATGCAGCAATAAATAGCGAACAGAAAAACGCCATGACGATATAATATGCCATGCCGCTCATCGCTTTACTCATAGCATCAATCATATCTTTTGAAGTATTAAAGGTACCTACCGTAAAACCATATACAGTGCCTGGGATCCAAAAAAGTAAAAATATTAGTGGTACAATTGATTGCATTAAAGGAGAGCTAAAATTAGTAAGGGATCCGTCACTACTGCGCATTGCAGAATCGTCTGGAGCAGAGACAAATGCTAATAACGCAAGTCCAGCAATCATCACGGTACTGGCTATATAAAAGGCACGTTTTTCATCACTACGTGCATCTTCAAATACAGGTAAATCCTCTTTAGCACCATCAACTGCTGTTTTTTGTAAACGTGGTTCAATAATTTTATCGGTAATGTACCAGCCTAATGCCACAATAAATAAGCTAGATGCTGAAGCAAATGCCCAGTTATTTAACGGGTTAATTGTTATTGCAGGATTAATTATTTGCGCCGCACTTTGGGTAAAGCTTTGTAGCAATGGGTCGATACCCGATGGAATAAAGTTAGCCCCAAAACCACCACTGACTCCTGCAAATGCAGCTGCAATACCCGCAAGCGGATGGCGTCCTGCTGCATAAAATATAACACCGGCAAGTGGAATAACTAATACATAACCTGCGTCAGTAGCGGTATGGCTCACAATGGCCACTAAAATGATTGAAGGCGTTAATAGCTTTTTAGGAGTAACTTTAAGCATTAACTTAAGGCCGGTATTAATAAATCCCGAATGCTCTGCAACACCGACACCTAACATAGCTACTAAAACGACACCTAAGGGAGCAAAGCCAGTAAAGGTTTTTACCATAGAGGATAAAAAAGTAGCGAGCGAATCACTTGCCAGCATATTATTAATAATAATCGCTTCACCGGTACGTGGGTCTATTGCATCAAAGCTCACGCCTGAAAACCACCACGACAAAAACCAAATTAATAACATTGCAAATAGAAATATTACGGCTGGATCTGGAAGCTTATTTCCTACTCGCTCAACAAAATTTAAAAAACGCGCTACAACCCCTGAAGGTAAAGCGTCTTGATTATTATTCATTTTTATTGTTCCTAAAATTTATTTTAGTAACAATATCGCATAAAAACAAAACAGTAAATTAACATGGGAATGTGCTTTAAAAGTTTTGGGCACAAAAAAACACGATAGTGATAAACAAATCGTGTTTTTTTGCCACTTAGGGTTAAGCAAGGGCTTTAACTTCATCCCACAAGCGTGCAACTAATGCCTTGTCTTCTTCGTTAAGCTCGCCGTTGCGATATGCTTTAACTAAGCTTTGCTCTACAGTTTCATTTAGCTCATCTATACTGATTGTCAGCTTTTCTACTTCGGCATAACCAACTGCAAGATCAAAATGACCTCGTAAATAGCCGCCAGCAAATAACTCATCGTCAGTTGCTTTTATTACTAAATCATCGAAGTACTGCTGGGCTGCATCGATATAGTTCACTAAACTCATTTATTAATCTCCTGGTTTTGCAAAGCACCTATATTTTCAATGTTCTGGTGCCCTACTGCATACATAATATGGTCGTTAAATCCGGTGGTTACTTTAATATAACCGGTTAATTCATCATCTAATTCGCCATCGCCTGTATCACAAATAAGGGGACGACCATTAAGCGCTTGTAGTTTTGTTTTTGTTGCTACTACAATAATATTTTCTTTGCCAATTGCACGTATAAGCGCAGGACTCAATTGCTGGTTACCACGGCCAAATATATGCCCTTGCCCGCCAATGAGCGTAATAACTAACTTAGTACTTTGCTCATGAGTAAGCTCAAATAGTTGCTTAGCCGTTAAATCTTGAGCAACTAAGGTTTGATCTTTTATTAAGTCAACACCAAGTAACGTATTCTCAAGCCCCATTTCTTCCATTATGGCTTCAACAGTTGAGCCGCTACCCATTATATAAAATGTGTCTTCATCCATTTGCGACACAACATGTGCTGCAATGTCGGCAAGTACGAGTTCGTCGGTTTCTTTACCGCCATTTTTAACCGCTTGCATATAGCGTACTTCGCTAGGTGTTTGCATTTCGCCGTAGCGTTTGGCTTTTACTGTGCCTTGCCTGAAAGCATCTTCATCTATATCCATTACATCTGCATCGGCTAAGGTAACTAACTCCCCCTTAACCAGCATTTCGACTACGCGCCCTGCAGCCTTTGGCGTGATAGCGTAAACACCAGAATGAATTTTACAACCTGCGGGAATACCAAGTACGGGAATGGTATCCTCTATTGCATGGCAAATGTTACGTGCTGTACCGTCGCCTCCGGCAAATAAGACTAAATCAACACCAGAGTTTTTAAGTATTTTTGCGGCTTGTTCTGTGTCATCTGGGGTTGTTATTGCAGAAGTGTTATATACAACCTCTACATTAAAGCCCAAAGCTTTTGCTGTTTGCTCACCCATGTCACCGTTAACAGTGTAAATGGTTAAGCGTTCTTTATAAGGTAATAGCACCTCAAGCGCTGCTTTTGTTCGGCTATTTGCTTTTGGCTCTGCGCCTAACTCTATTGCTTTTGCCGCTGTGTGTGCGCCATCACTGCCTTTTAAAGCGACTGTGCCACCTAAACCTGCTACAGGGTTTACAATTAAGCCTAATTTAAACGCCATTACAAAGCTCCTTTGGGTGTTGCCAATTAAATTGCTGCGCTGTTAATGGCCACGGTGTATTGTAAAAATCACAGAGTGCTTTTAAAAGTGACTCTGTACGAGAGTTAAAGCCATTTTCGATTAGCGATAATACCTGTGCATGTACTCGCTGCTGAAAATCAAACCGACACGTTTGCTCGCCGTTTAAGTTATCCACCGACACATTAAAATTAAACCCTGCTGCGGTGCTTAATAACCACTCTATAGCTTGGGGCTTTACTTCTACGTTTTCAAACTCAGCTTGTTTTTGTTTGTCGCGCCCGTCTGGGCAGTACCAGTAGCCGTAATCTTCTAATAACCGACGTGCATCACCGGCCACCAGCCAATGTGCTACTTCATGTAATGCACTGGCATAAAAACCATGCGCAAATACAACTTGGTGATATAGCACCTGCTCTGTTGCTGGTAAATACACAGGCTCACAATCGCCTTTTATCAGTCGTGTATTGTGACTTTGATAAAAAGTGCGCTCAAAAATTGAAATTAGATCAGCTATTTGATGCATAAAAATTGATTAATTCGTCTCGGTTACAGCGCCATATTAGCGCACTAAAAACGAGACGAATTGTACGGGCTTTTACAACTAAAGTAAAAATAAGGCGTGATAGTAAAATATAAGCGGATTAATCTTTCACTTTATTGATATTTTTAATAATACCTAAACAGTAAAGCGTATTGGCAAGTTCTTTACGCTGTGTTTTTTCACTTGAGGTTTTATTGGCTAAGCTAGTTAACATACCGTACCGTTTACGTAGAGTTAGTATATATCTGGCATGCTTACGGCATTCAAAACAACGTGTACAGTGTGAATCGACCCAAAAATCAAGTACCTCAAACCAATATTGCTGCTCTTGAGCAAAAAAAATAAATGCCTTAGAGCAACTTTCGCACTTCTCTTCAATATCAACATAAAGTGCCCGAGGGTCAATGGCATAGTTTTGCTTTTTTATATCTGCCAATATTACCGTATCAGGGAAGTATTTAAGCCTCGAGTAACGCCAGTGCGCATTCTCTATAGCTTCTATTGTCACTGAGGTATTGGTAGTTATCGGTTTATTGCCATACCTTGGGTGATTTAGATACATGAGCTGCCTAGTTTAAACTTATGATTTTAAGGCATAGAACATGCCATATGAAAAACAATAATTATAAAGGCGTTCCTGCTTCATCACACTCTACAATATCGGTTTCGGTTAATGCCTGAGTGATCCATACTTGTAATACTGGGCAACGCATAACAAAGTCACAATATTGTTGCGCCTCTGGCGATAACGTAATTTGATATGTTTTTAAACGCAATACAATAGGTACGTACATAGCATCAGCAATACTAAAGTCACCAAAAAACCACTCATTTGGAAACACATCTTGTTGCTGTGCAAATATCTCGTCTATACGGGCTATGTCTTTTAATGCTTCGCTCGATAGGTCTACTTTACGGGTAGCTCTTATATTCATTGGCATTTCACTGCGCAGCGCCATAAAGCCTGAATGCATTTCAGCGCTTAGCGCACGCGCTTTAGCTCTTTGGGTAATATATTTTGGCCATGCAGCGCCCGATAAGTAAGCATCGTTAATATATTCACAAATTGCTAGTGAATCCCAAACCTGTAAATCACCATCGATTAACGCTGGAACTTTTTGCACAGCAAAGGTCTTTTTTAGTTCATTGTAAAAATTAGGGGTGTCGAGTACCAGCTGGGTTTCACTAAACTCAACGTCAAACCTACTCATTAAATACCATGCGCGTAATGACCAGCTGGAGTAGTTTTTATTACCGATGAATAATTGCATATTGTAAATACCAAAGTGAATAGACGCTCCTACCTTACTAGGTGATTAAACAACCAACAACATTTTGTTTAAAGTCTCTTTGCTAACTGTTACTTAAAGCTATTAATTACTCACTTAACTGCTTGTTTAAATGTTTTTTTAATAGTTGTGTATTACGCGTATTAGCTTTAAAAAACGCATCAAATATATCGCCAAAAAATGGCACTAAGCCGCCCACAAAATCTATGAGCATATTAATGATCATCTTAGTCTTTATACGTTTACTCACACCTAAACGCTGCGCTTCTATAAGCACATAGCTTGATAAAATTAGCCCTGCGGCATCACCTATTACAGGGATTAAACCAATCACAGCCTCCAAACCTATATTAAATTTAGTAAAAGGAATACCAATGCTGCTATCCGTTAACTTACTGAAACGTTCTAAGCGGGCTATTGCAGCTTGGGCTTTTATTTGTGAGTGTTCATTAATATTATCGTTCATGATTACTACCCTCCTTCTTGCAGTATATAGGGCTTACTTGAACAACTCCTGAAAGGCTCGTAACTAAATTACAGACATAAAAAAACGCGGTAATCCGCGTTTTTATAATTATAAACACTTACACTGAGCCGTTAATTGGCCCGTGTTGATGATTTACATGCGGATTTTGTCCGCGTTGACGCAGTAAGTGGTCCATTAAGGTAATGGCCATCATTGCCTCAGCAATCGGGATTGCACGAATACCCACACACGGATCGTGACGACCTTTAGTGATCATCTCAACCGCTTCGTTGCTTGTATTAATGCTGTTACCTGGAATAGTAATGCTCGACGTTGGCTTAAGCGCAATAGAAGCAATAATATCTTGCCCTGTCGAAATACCCGCAAGTACGCCACCTGCATGATTTGATGTAAAACCCTCAGGGGTTAGTTCATCACGATGCTCAGAGCCTTTTTGCTCAACTACGTCAAAGCCATCACCAATTTCAACGCCTTTAACAGCGTTAATACTCATTAATGAATGTGCAAGTTCGGCGTCAAGACGGTCAAATACTGGCTCTCCAAGACCAACTGGTACATTGCTTGCCACTACTTTTACTTTAGCGCCAACTGAGTCACCTTGCTTTTTAAGGTCACGCATATATTCGTCAAGCGCTTCAAGCTTACTTGCATCAGGGAAGAAGAATAAGTTATTTTCCACTTCATCCCAGTCAAACGTTTCCGCCTTAATAGGGCCAAGCTGACTTAAACATGCTTTAACTTCAATCCCATGAAATTGCTTTAAGTATTTTTTAGCAATAGCACCTGCCGCTACGCGAATCGCGGTTTCGCGTGCAGATGAACGACCGCCACCGCGATAATCGCGCAAGCCGTACTTATGCCAATACGTGTAATCGCCATGACCTGGGCGAAATACATCTTTAATTTTGCCGTAATCTTGCGAGCGTTGATCGGTATTTTCAATCAATAAACCAATGCTGGTACCTGTGGTTTTACCTTCAAAAACGCCTGCTAATATTTTTATTTGATCGCTTTCACGGCGCTGCGTTGTATAACGGCTTTGGCCTGGTTTTCGGCGATCTAAATCAATTTGTAAGTCGGCCTCTGTGATTTCAAGACCTGCGGGAGTACCATCAACAACGCCGCCTAATGCAACGCCGTGGCTCTCACCAAAGGTGGACACTTTAAATAACTGCCCAATGCTATTACCTGCCATTAACTTTCCTCATTCCTAATGACTACCAATAGCCAAGCACAGGGCTTGGCTATTCATTTTTTACTTATTTTGCAAAATACTCATCTAGCTGCTTTTTGCTAATTACAAATACACCTAAGCCGCCTTGTTCAAATTCAATCCATTCAAACGGCGCGCCCGGATAAAGTGCATCCATATGTACCATAGAGTTACCAACTTCTACAAATAACAAACCGTTATCAGTTAGGTGTTCACTCGCTTCACTTAAAATAGTACGGGTTACATCTAAACCATCGTGGCCTGATGCAAGCCCAAGCTCTGGCTCATGATGAAATTCGCGTGGCAGGTCAGCCATATCTTCTGCATCAACATACGGTGGGTTTGCAACTATTAGGTCGTATTTTTGACCTGGTACACCGCTAAATACATCAGACTGAATCGGTAACACGCGATCACTTAACATGTAATCGTTAATGTTAATGTCTGTCACTTCAAGCGCTTCATACGATATATCTACCGCATCAACTTGTGCTTCCTCAAAAGCTTGAGCAAGTGCAATTGCGATACAACCCGACCCCGTACATAAATCTAATATGCGGTTAACCGATTGTGGCTCTTCAAGCCAGGGTGTAAAGCGGTTACTAATAAGCTCAGCAAACGGTGAGCGAGGTATAAGTACACGTTCATCCACATAAAATGGCATACCCGCAAACCATGCAATATTTGTTAAGTAAGGTACTGGTGTGCAGTCGTTAATACGTTCTGCAATAAGACCCGCAAGTCGGTTTTTTTCTGTGCTTGTTAAACGCGCGTGCATTAATTCTTTTGGCGCATCAACAGGCAAGCTAAGCGCAGGCAGTAATAAGCTTACAGCTTCATCCCATGCGTTATCTGTACCGTGTCCAAAAAATATACTACTACTTGCAAATTGGCTTGTAGTCCAACGTAACCAGTCATGTAAAGTTGACAGTTCTGCAACGGCTTCTTCGAGTGTTGCTTCTTCTATTTGTAAATCGCTCATATATTTTTACCTGTATTAGCTTACTGACTGTTTTGAGTCTTTAAGACGATTGCATTGCCTATCTGCGCTGGGCAAATTACAATTGCCCCTCATTTAAGTATTGTACCGCCTTTTGCGCTGCGTTTTTACGTTTTTTTGTTTAGGTAATAGTTATGAAAAAAGACACTCCATCACATTCGTCCCTAAGCAATGACGACATAAGCTTATTTCGTCAAACGATCACAGGCGCCAAAGTATTTAAACAAGATACTCATCGTTTTGATACAAAGCCTAAGGTGTCACAAGCTAAGCAATTTGCCCAGCAAAAAAAGCAGGCTCAATCTGAATTTTTCTTCTCAGACGTTTATATTCCCGATATAGACACCCACGGCACGGTTAAATATGTAAAACCTGGCCAAGATACTTTCCTAGCTAAACAGCTTCGCCGTGGTGACTTTGCACCCGATTTGACGCTAGATTTACATGGCTTAAATAAAGAACTTGCTAAAGACGAACTCGCTGGACTCATTCACGAATGTAAAAAGCAGCATTATTATTGTGCATGTGTAGTGCACGGTATTGGTGGCGGCGTACTAAAGCACAAAGTGCCTCAGTACTTAGTACAGCACCCTGACGTAATAGCGATGCACCAAGCCCCTCTCGAATATGGTGGAAGAGGCGCTGTACTTATTTTAATTAATTTACCGCAAAGTGATGAATTTAGACGCTAACTTTAGCCATTACTAGGATGTAACTACGTGCATATTTTTTCAATTATTTTTCCGCTCATTTTTATTGTGGCACTGGGTTATAGCTGTTGCCGATTAAAATTTTTCGACAAGCAGCATATCGCAGGCCTGAGTAAGTTTACTTTTTATATTAGTTTGCCTGCTTTTTTATTATTAAATATGTCGCAAATTAACTTACAGCAAAGTATTAGCCTTTTTGCATTTTTGAGCTTTTACATACCTGTTTTGAGTGTATTTGGGGTGGGTATATTAATTGATCGCTTTTATTTAAGTAAAAAACATTTAAAAAACTACCAACAACACGGTGTATTTGGACTTGCTTCTAGCTATTCAAATATGGTGTTAGTGGGTATTCCTATTGTTATTGCCTCGCTTGGCAAAGAAATGATAGCCATTGCATTTATGATCATTACTTTTCATAGCACATTGTTATTTGCACTTACATTTTTAATAGGCGCTAAAGGTAGCAGCGATAAATTTTCGTGGTCGCACTTTGGTAAAAGTATGGTACTAAATCCTATTGTACTGAGTATTGGGTGCGGGCTTATATTAAACATATTAGGAGTTACACTGTTTAGCGACTTAGCAAATAGTTTGGAGCTATTAGCTAAACCAGCAATTGCCTGTGCGCTATTTGTACTTGGAGCAAATTTAGCTTTTTATAAAATAGCTGCAAATTGGCAACCGGCGTTAATAGCATCAATTTTAAAAATATTTTTATTGCCTGCATTAGTTTTATTGGTAGGCACTTATGTATTTAAGCTAGACACGCAAATACTTAGTGTATTGGTACTTTTAAGTGCGTCCCCTGTTGGCGTAAATGCTTATCTTATTGCGACTCAAATAAAGCAACATGAAGCTACTCTTGCTGGGGCTGTCGTACTTTCTACTATCTTAAGTGTTATTAGCTTTACGTTTTGGCTAGCTTTACTACTTTAGCTTACAAACCGCCGGCTACATCAACAAAGCTACCCGTTGTAAAAGAAGCGTGCTCTGAAGCTAAAAAGTAAATTGCTACAGCAACTTCCTCGGGTGTACCGCCTCTGCCAAGGGGTAATTTACTTTTAAGACGATCGACTCGATTTTTTTCACCGCCATCGCTATGCATATCAGTGTAAATAAGCCCAGGTCTAACCGAGTTAACTCGAATACCTTTACTTGCCACCTCTTTTGCCAAGCCAATAGTAAATGTGTCCATTGCACCTTTAGATGCTGCATAATCAATGTACTCATTAGGAGAGCCCGTTTTAGCGGCCCCCGATGAAACATTAACAATACTACCGCCATTTCCCATTCGCTTTATTGCCTCACGGCTACATAAAAAAGCACTGGTAATATTTGTAGTCAAAACTTCGTTTATGCGCTCAGCACTCATTTCTAACAAGGGCATTTGTGGTTTTAAAATACCGGCGTTATTTATTAGTACATCAAGTTGACCAAAGACTTTATCTATATGCATAAATAAAGCTAAAACGTCAGCCTCTAGTGACACGTCACCTTGAATTACTTCAGCCTCAACTCCTAATTGCTTTACTTTTTCTGCCACCAATATTGCACTAGCTAAATCTGCTTTATAATTAATGCAAACATTATAACCGTGCTTTGCAAAATATAGTGCGGTAGCTGCGCCAATACCTCGGCTAGAGCCTGTGATAAGTACAACGGGGGAGCGATTCATTAAAGCTATTATTCTTTTAAAGCTGCGACTACTGAAATTTCAACAAGTAGTGCTTCACGTGCCATTTTAGCTTCCACACAGGCACGTGCTGGTGCATAACCCTCGGGTACCCATGCATCCCATACTGCATTCATATCAGCAAAGTATTCCATGCTCTTTACATAAATAGTCGCGCTAAGCATATGTTCTTTTGAACTCCCTGCTTCATCAAGCAGCGCCTCTACTTTATCAAGCATAGTTTGAGTTTGCTCTTTAATACCTTTTTGCGCGTCGGCGCATACCTGCCCACATAAATAAACAGTGCCGTTGTGTTTTACTATGCGGCTCATGCGCGCACCTGTTTGTAAGCGTTCTATCGTCATAATACTTTTCTCAATTATTTAAAGGTTTTCTGGGGCATTTATACTTATATAACTACTACGCTGGGTTTGCTCATCATAACTAATAACAGCAACAGCACCTGTATTAAAAATTGGCATATTACCAGGGCTTAATTGATCCACTAAATAACTTACAATAGGCATGTGTGCCACTATAAGCCATGTGTTGCATTGGGGATGAGTAGCAATAAGCGTTTCAAGATAGTCAGCAGCAATTTGAGGTTTGCCTTCGGGGATAATATCGGATGTGGTTTCGCTAAATTTAAATACGTTATTTTTAGCCACACCTGCAGCTGTTTGCTGTGCACGAATGTAAGGACTAACTAACAGTGCATCAGGGCAATGTGCTTTACTGAGCCAAAGGCCCATTTTTTCAGCTTCATCGTGCCCTGCTTGGGTTAAATTTCTACCTGCATCATCAGCCTGCATGGGTGTTGCTTCGCCGTGGCGCATTATTAGGATTGTTTTCATAAAAAATCAACCGATTAAAGAATATAAAACAGTAGCCAGTTTGCCCATTTGTCAGCTATATTAACAACATAAATCTATTTATTTCTAAATAATTCTTTCATGAGATTCAGGTAAATCTTTAAGCTGTATTTCGCTTTCCTGAAGCCATCATCTGTTGTTAACAAGTAAACGTTTAGTTTCAGGAGCATCATTTGAATATCAGCCGCAATGATAACAGAGCATACCGCGCCTTTACACTGGACAATGGTCTAAAAGTACTATTAGTGCAAGATAAAGATTCTACAAAAGCGGCAGCATCAATGGCAGTTAACGCCGGGCATTTTGACGATCCTCTTGATAGGCAAGGCCTAGCACACTTTTTAGAGCACATGCTTTTTTTAGGCACAGACCAATACCCAGATTCAGGCAGTTTTAATAATTTTGTTTCGCAAGCTGGCGGGAACACTAATGCGTGGACTGGCACTGAGCATACCTGTTACTTTTTTGATATTAATAACCAAGAATTTGAACAGGCGCTTACCCAATTTAGCCGTTTTTTTATTTCGCCACTTTTAAATTCAGCCGAAACAGAAAAAGAACGCAACGCAATTGAAGCCGAGTTTAAACTAAAAATAAAAGACGATGGTCGCCGTATTTATCAAGCCCACAAAGAAACGGTAAATCCAGCTCATCCATTTGCTAAATTTTCTGTAGGAAACCTACAAACCTTAGCTGACAGAGAGCGCTGTATTAGTGATGAGCTTCGCGACTTTTTTAATAGTCAGTACCAAGCTCAGTGGATGACTTTAGTTATTTGCGCAAACGAAACATTAGACACACTACAAAGCTGGGCACAAACTTACTTTGGCGCAATTAAGGGTAATAAAAACCTCAAAAAGCCAGAGATCAGTGAGCCACTTTATCGCAAACAAGACATAGGAAAAACACTTCATATTGAGCCGCATAAGCATATGCAAAAACTTATCATAAGTTTTGCTATGCCTAATATTGACGACTTTTATCGCCACAAAACAGTGAGTTTTATTGCCCATTTACTTGGCTATGAAGGCGCGGGCTCTCTTTATTCTATTTTAAAAGAGCAAGGCTGGATAAACGCGCTTTCTGCTGGCGGTGGTATTAATGGCAGTAACTTTAAAGATTTTAATATTAGCTTAGCGCTTACCGATGAAGGTATTGAATACTTCGAAGACATTATTGAAATGGTGTTTGAATATATTTGCTTAATTAACGATAACACCGAAAAATTGCCGCGTTTATATCAAGATAAAAAAAATCTATTACAAATAGCATTCGATAACCAAGAAAAGTCACGCTTGATTGATTGGGTCAGTAATTTAAGCATTAATATGCAGCATTACGATGAAGCAAACTACGTGCAAGGCGACTATTTAATGGAAGGCTTTAAAAAAGCGACCCACGAAATGGCCATGCAGTGGTTAACGCCACATAATATGCGCATCGTACTTATACATCCAGATGTAGAGCCTGAACATAAAACCGCATGGTACAACACACCATATAAAGTAGAACATATTTCACCTAGTTGGCTTGATGCACTTAGCGAGATAAATAAACCGCTGAGCGAAATGCTGCTGCCTACCGCTAATCCTTTTTTAACAAAAGAAGTGGTGTTATTTGATGTCATAAAACCACAAACAAAACCCGAGTTATTAGTAAAAGAACCCGGTTTTGATTTTTGGTTTAAACAAGACAACACATTTCGTGTTGCTAAAGGCCATTTTTATTTGGCCATGGATTCTGATTTTGCCGTAAAAGATGTAAAGCATATGGCACTCACCCGCTTATTTACAGATTTATTTATGGATAGCGTAGGCGAGCAATTTTATCCTGCAGAACTTGCAGGACTTAGCTACCACTTAACCTCGCATCAAGGTGGATTAACTCTACATACCGCTGGGCTTTCATCCAGTCAGTTAGAGCTTGTTGATCAATTAATAGATGCTTTATTTAATGTAGAAATTTGTGCAAAACGCTTTGCTGAATATAAAAAACAACTTGTAAGGCATTGGCGCAATAGCAACCAAAACAAACCAGTCAGTGAGTTATTTAGTATTTTAGGCGCAAAAATAATGCCTTGGAACCCTCAACCTGGGGAGCTTGCATCGGCATTAAAAAACACCTGTTTTCAGCAATTTAATGAGTTCAGAACAGACTTTTTTAAAGCACTACATGTTGAATCATTTTTACATGGTAACTGGCAGCAAAGTGATGCATTAGCCTTTCAAAAAAAGGTCGCCGAACACCTAAAAAACGCAGCCATAATTGAAGATTTAAGACGCCCTCTTTTTGAAATTAAAAAAGTAACTCGCTATGAGTTAGAACTTCCTTGTAGCGACCATGCCATGGTAGTTTACTATCAGGCGCAAACGGATTGCGTGGCCGAAAAAGTAAAAATGATGGCGTTAAATCATTTAATTAATCAAGATTACTTTAACGAGTTACGAACAACGCAACAGCTAGGTTATTTAGTGGGCGCAGGTTATGCACCTTTTAATACTCGTGCTGGAATAGCATTTTATGTGCAGTCACCTAAGTTTGATGCAAAAACATTATTGCATCGTCATAACAGCTTTATTAAAAAATACCTTGATAACATTGATGCACTTGATGAAAACGATTGGCAACAGCAAAAACATGGCCTTAGTACTCATATTGCAGAAAAAGATAAAAACTTGCGCCTGCGCTCACAACGGTTATGGCTTGCTATTGGTAACAGAGATCACGAATTTCATATGCAGCAGCGACTTTTAGATGCCCTAAACGCACTAACACTAAGAGAAGTAAAAGTTTATGCACTAAGCCTATTTGATGATAATAGACCAAGATATGAGCTTTTAAGCTCGGCGAAAGTCAGTAAATCTCAAAATATGCCCGTTTACTCTCAATCTCTTTGACTCTAGGTTTAGCTTGTTTTAAATTATCATTTGTAAATTAGAAGTAATCAAAAAATGATAAAAACAATAATAAAACTAAGCATGCTTGTAGTACTTGCTTACTCATTTGAGCTTTTTGCCTTTGAGTCATCACTTAATTACAACTCAGACAATATACTTATACTAGCAAGCGCCATTATATCGCTTGCTTTGCCCTACCTGTTATTTGTAATCCATAAACTTAGACGTTCACGCCGCCAACTTCGACTTTCGGAAAAACGCCTTAAAAGTACCGTAGAAGGTAGCGGCGATACACTTTGGGACTGGAACATAAAAACAGGCGAAGTTATTCGTATTAACGATAAGTATTTAATGGACTCAACTACGTTAATGGGGTTTCCACCAAATAAAGGCCTTATCCATCCTCACGATATTAATAACGTTGAGCACTTGCTAAAAGTGCACTTTGCAGAGCAGTCTGCTTTTTTTGAAGCCACCTACCGAATCAAAGATACTTTTGGTCGTTGGCACTGGGTGCTCGATCGCGGAAAAATAATTGAAAAAGACGCCAACTTATCCCCCCTTAGAATGACGGGTACCGTTCGCGATATATCACAGTTAAAATCAACTGAAGAGCGCTTAAACCTTTTTGCAAAATGTGTTGAGTCGCTTACTGACGCCTTAGCAATTTACGATAAAAACTTTAAACTGGTTGATATAAACCCTAGCTTTTTAACCTTGTTTGGTGGCGTACGCGAACAATACTTAGGAAAAGATTTTAGCCTATCTGGGTATGAGCCAAGCTACACAAACAGAATTATTGAAATAGTAAAAGAGCGCGAACATATTCAACAAGAAGTGAAGCTTCGTAATAGTGAGCGTATTTTATTACCGATAGAAATATCCATAGATGAAATTAAAAACGATCAAAATCAAATAACTAATTATGTCGTTGTATATTCAGATTTAACAGAGCGTAAAAAAGCAGAATCGCAATTACATAACTTATCGAATCGAGATCGCACAACCAGTCTGCCTAACCGAAATTTATTTTTTACTGATTTGCATAAACTAGTAAAACTCAATTCGCATCACGCCTTGCTTGTATTCGATTTAGATAACTTTAAAAAAATAAATGACTCGTTAGGACATCAGCTAGGTGACAGCTTATTAGCTAAACTAGCAATGCGCTTAAATAAACTAACCCGCGAAAATGATGTGTTTTATCGTTTAGGCGGCGATGAGTTTGCTCTGGTAATGTCTGACACTAACGACATACATGTAATTACACGCATGGCTAAACAGTTTTTAGCAGCCATTGCTACACCATTTAAAATGGCAGGCCACGAACTGGCAATCACCTCAAGTGTAGGTATTGTATTATTCCCTGAAGACGGTAATACGCCTGAACTGCTTTTAAAAAATGCAGATACCGCCATGTATCATGCTAAAAAGAAAGGTAACAGCTACTTATTTTTTAACGACACGATGAACCGTAAAGCCGTTAAACGACTGCAAATTGAAAACCTCATGCGCTTTGGTTTAAAAGAAGACCATTTTGAAGTGTACTACCAACCAAAAATGAATATTCGCACAGGCAAGCTAACCGGAATGGAAGCATTAGTGCGCTTTATTACACCCAAAAAAGGCATTATTAGTCCGGGAGTTTTTATACCTATAGCCGAGGAAACGGGCCAAATAATTGAAATTGGTGAGGTGGTATTAAACAAAGCCTGCAGAGACGTAAAAGAATGGCTAGATAGCGGTTTATTTAGCGGCCGAGTAGCTGTCAACTTATCAGCAAAGCAATTTAGCCTCCCCGATTTAACCTCTCGTATTGACGTTATTTTGCAAAAAAATGAATTACCTTCTTACTTTTTAGAGCTTGAAATAACAGAAGGTACTGTAATGGATGACCCTAAAGAAGCCATTGCAATTATGCGTTCGTTAAGTGCCCGAGGTATTCATTTAGCAATGGATGATTTTGGTACTGGTTATTCATCATTAGCGTATTTAAAGCAATTTCCGCTTAATACACTTAAAGTAGATAAAGCATTTATAGATGACATGACCAACGAACGTGGCCGTAATATGGTCGACTCAATAGTCACTATTGCGCATAACCTTGATTTACATGTAGTGGCTGAAGGTGTAGAACAAGCCCATCAAATTGATATACTCAAAAAGCTTAATTGCGAAACAGTACAAGGTTATTATTATTCCAAGCCACTATCAAAAAGTGAATTTACTGAATTTTTAAAGCAGCAACAAACTAAAGCAGCCCCAAGCTTAATTAGAAAAAATAAAAATGTGGCGTCGATAAATTAAGGGCGCCATATACACGCATTTATTCCTACATTTCTAACTAAAGCACGACGATAATGTAGATTAAACAAGCACCAGGCTACTGGTCCAAATAAACCGCCTAAAATCAGCCATCGTTTAATTGGCATGCCTTTTTTAATGGTTTCTAAATACATTAAAGCTATAAATGCACTGCTTAGTAAAACTATAAACAAAGCTACCCCTTAAAGTTGCTCAAAAATACGGCGCTTATTCTAACGCTAACGTGATTAAATTTAAAGCAACAAATCCCCGCGCGCAAAAAAGCCGAACCTGTTAAACACAGATTCGGCTTTTAAAATTATAATTTACGCGTTACTTTTCAGCACGACCCATAAATTTGTGTTCAACAGTATTAATACGGATACGGTCACCTGTTGAAATATGCTCTGGCACAGAAATATTTAAGCCAGTAGACATACGTGCAGGTTTTGAACGAGCACTTGCAGATGCACCTTTAATAGATGGGTCTGTTTCTTCAACAACAAGTTCAACACTTGATGGTAAATCAAGTCCTACTGGCGCGCCATCAATAACAATGACGTGTACGCCTTGCGTTTCTTCATTAACAAATAAAATTTCTTCGCTAATAGCATCTTTGTTTAAGTTGTAAGGCGTGTAATCTTCATTATCCATGAACACATACTCGTCGCCATCAATGTACGATAGCATTACTTCACGGCGTGTTAAATCAGCCAGCGTTAGCATGTCACTGTCTTTAAATGTTTCGTCAACTTTACCACCGGTTACCACATCGTATAAACGCATACGGTATAAACTACCACCAGCACGACCTTGCGGCACAGAGCGCACAATATCTTTTACAACTAAAACGCGGCCATTGAAGTCAATAGCAGTACCTTTTTTAACATCACTCGCCTTTGGCATGTGTGAATTCCTATTATTTTTTTGATTGGCAGAAACATACCACGAACTGGATTTTGTTCAACTAAAATTACGTTGGTTTTACGCTACATGTTGTATTAGCTTGTAAAATTTTAATTTATACTAAAATACATATAATCAAATGTGAAAAAAACTGCTATGGTAGCTTTACCGAGTATGACTTCAAGGAATGGATCATGGACCAGAAAAAAGTACATGAGTATTTAGTTAAAAAACCACTTGTTCAGGTTACAAAACCATTTGCGCAAGAGGTTGATGTATATAAAGTGAATCATAAAATGTTTGCGACTCTTGCTATTGGCAATGACGGTCAAACTAATGATGATGGTGAGGTTATTTGGTGGCTTAACTTAAAATGCGATCCTGATGAAGCAATATCATTGCGTGATACTTTCCCGGCAGTGATCCCTGGTTACCATATGAATAAACGCTTATGGAACACAGTAATTTTAGACGGCACAATTGCACAAGGTGAAATTGAGAGAATGATTGATAACTCATTTAATTTAGTCGTAGAAAACATGCCAGAAAAAGACCGCAAAGCTATCGCACTTCACTTGTAGCACTTTTTGGGCTAGGAAACTAGCCCATTAAAACCTTAAACCTTAAGCGTATAAATTAAATCGTCATATAACTTTTCGCCTATTGTATGCACTTTAAAAAGTGTATCGGTATGGGTTAAGCCGCACTTACTAAGCACCTTTTCAGAACCAATATTGCCACGCGTTACGACAGCTTTAAACTGCCTAATACCACATTCTTTCCAAGCCCAATCAATCACAGCTCTTAAAGACTCTGTCGCGTAGCCTTTATTAAAATACTCTGGCAATAATAAATAACCAAGCTCTGCGGTTTCTCCGTCATAGGCAAAGCCTGTAACACCCACTGGTTGTTTTGTTTTATTATTAATAATGAGTAAGCACAGTGGGTGGCGTGATTTAGTATTCCACTTAGGTAAGCGTATCTCAAAGCGGTTTCTTATCAGTGACTCCATTGGCATATCAAAACAATACTTAAGGACTTGAGGATCGCGATGAAGCGCTAGAAAAAGAGGCCAATCAGATTCTTCCATTTGGTACATGCTCAATCTTTGTGTAAATAATGTCATTAAGCTCCTCATTTAAATATTAAAAATCATAAAAAAACCGCATCTAAATGCGGTTTTTATAAACAGTAGAAACTTTATTCTTTTGTTTCAATCTCTTTAGTAACTTCAGGCTCAGTGACACTTTGCTCTTGTGGCTCAGTGCTTTGTACTTCAGGAGCTACAACCTCAACAGTTGCTGCATTATAAAAAGTAGTACCAGAGCTTGCCATTGTTACCAGTGACTCACATGGAGCAAAGTTAGCATCGCTGTTAGCTAATGTAGACATATCAGAGCTTATTTTACTTGCGCCTAATTTATCCATATAGCTAAACGGGCCACCTAAAAATGGTGGGAAACCAATACCAAATATTGCACCAATGTCGCCATCACGAGGGCTTGCAATAATGCCATCATCTAAACAGCGTACTGCTTCGTTAAGCATTTTCGATACACATCGCTTAGCAATTTCGCTTTTGTTTAAACGTGGAGCTGGGGTAACACCCAATAGTTCGTAAACTGACTCATCAACCTTTTTGCCTTTTTTGTCGTATTCATAAAAACCACGACCGGACTTACGGCCAAGGCGTTTTGAATCAATCATACTCATAAATGCATCAGGGCCTTTAAAACGCTCACCTAATTCTTTTTCAAGAATTGGAGCAATTTTAGAGCCAATATCAATCCCTACTTCATCAAGTAGAGCCAGCGGTCCTACCGGAAAGCCAAACTCAACTAGGGCTTCATCAATCTTTTCAATTGGCTCACCCGCAAGCATTAAATTAGCAGCTTCGTTTAAGTAAGGCGCTAAAATACGGTTTACGTAAAAACCGGCCATGTCTTTTACAACAATTGGCGTTTTACCTTGCTTACGTGCAAAGTTAACAACGCGAGCAATAGTCTCTTTAGATGTACCTTCGTGTGGAATAATTTCCACTAATGGCATTTTTTCTACTGGTGAAAAGTAATGTAAGCCAATTACATTTTCAGGACGTGCTGCCTGCGCTGCAATTTGCGAAATTGGTAATGATGACGTGTTACTAGCAAAAATTGTATTTTCTTGGCATTGCTGCTCTACGTCGGCAACCATACCTTGCTTAAGCGCAAGATCTTCAAACACAGCTTCTATTACTAAATCAATGTGTTTAAAGCCGCTGTAGTCTGTTGTACCTGTAATACGGTTCATTGTTAACTGCATATCAGCTTTAGACATAATACGGCGCTTAAGGCGCTTGTCTAAAATTTTGTAGGTGTAGCTCATTGCATTACTAATGCCCTGCTCTGCTACATCTTTAATACGTACCGGTACTTTAGCTTTAACAGCACTTACGTGCGCAATACCTGCGCCCATTAGTCCACCACCTAAAACAGCAGTTTTGCTAATTGCGGGTGCGTCTTCATTGCGCCACTCTTTTTTCATTTCAGTGGTTGCAAAGAAAATACCGCGAAGCGCTTTCGATTCGTCACTCATTACAAGTGTTGCAAAGCTTTCAGCTTCTGTTTTATACGCTTTTAGCTCATCAAGCTCTACACTAGCACGCACAGCTTTAATAATAGCGAGTGGTGCTGGGTAGTGCCCGCCCGTTTTTTTAAGTACGTTTTCTTTAGCTTTTTTAAAGATAAAGTTACGGCCAAACGGGTTTGACTCTAGTAATTTACTAATATTGTCGAGCTTTGGCTCTTTTGCTTGTGGCTTTTTCTTAGTCGCAAATTCTTTTGCAACTTTTAGCAGCACACTGTGTGGTACACAGTCATCAAGCACGCCTGCTTTTTTAGCTTGCTTAGGGCGAATTTGTTTACCTGTTAGCATCCACTCAAGTGCTTTTTGAATACCAACAATTTTAGTTAAGCGCTGCGTACCGCCGCCACCTGGTAGTAAACCAAGTTGCACTTCTGGTAAGCCAATTTTTGTTAAATCGCTGTCGGTACCAACACGGTAGTCACACGCTAAAGCAAACTCTAAACCACCACCTAATGCAGCGCCATGAATCGCACTTACTGTTGTGTATGGCAGTTTTGTCATATCAAAAAATGCTTGATGGCATAGTTCGCTAATAGCTAAAGCATCATCACGCTTTTGAACGCTATCAAGCATTTTTACATCGGCGCCCGCGATAAAGTTATCGGTTTTTCCGCTTATAAATACCATGCCTTTTACATTTTGCGACTTAGCGTCTTCTAATAATGCTTTTAAGTCATCGGCAAAACTACTGCGCAGGGTATTCATTTTCTCCCCTGGCACATCAATCGTTACTACGGCAATTTTGTTTTCATCTACCGCTAAATTAAATACTGAATCAGTCATTACGCGCTCTCCAATACAAAGGCTGCACCTAAACCACCAGCAGCACACGCTGTTGTTAATGCCAAACCGCCACCACGACGTTTAAGCTCGTGTAAGCTTTGCGTAATTAAGCGTGCACCTGTTGCTGCAAATGGGTGACCATATGCTAAAGAGCCGCCGTTAACGTTAAACTTATCCATGTTAATTTCGCCAATTGCTTTGCTGCGACCTAAATGCTCTTGTGCAAATTTGTCTGAGGCAAACATTTTCATATTGGCAAGTGTTTGCGATGCAAACGCTTCGTGCATTTCAATTAAATCTAAATCAGCAAGCGTAATACCCGCTCTATCTAGTGCAATAGGCGTTGAATGAGCTGGGCCCATTAACATGTCTTTTTCTACGCCAATTGCCGAAAATGCAAAGCTACGTACGTAACCTAGTATTTCATAGCCAAGTGCTTTTGCCTTGCTTTCGCTCATCATAAGTACGGCCGCTGCACCATCAGTTAATGGTGTTGCATTTGCAGCGGTAACAGTACCGTGCTGACGGTCAAAAACAGGTTTAAGCTTGGCGTAGCCTTCAACCGTTGAGTTTTTACGAATGTTGTTGTCTTCTGAAATAAAGCTTTTATATGGCGGTAAATGCGCCGTCATTACTTCATCTTTTAACTTACCATCAGCCCATGCTTGCGTTGCAAGTGAGTGAGAACGATGCGCTAACGCATCTTGATCTTCACGGCTAATGTTGTGTGTTTTAGCCATTTGCTCAGCAGTTTGCCCCATTGAAAGGCCTGTTGAGTACTCTGCAACTGCAGGAGGCACTGGTAATAAGTCTTTTAAACGCAGTTTTGAAAATATTTTTAAACGTTGACCAAGCGTACGCGCTTTATTTAAATCAACTAAGCTGCCTGCTAGATTTTTACTTACACCAATTGGCAATACTGATGACGAATCTGCGCCACCTGCAATACCTACACTTACAGATCCCGCCATAATAGACTCAGCTACATTAGCAATAGCCTGAAAGCTGGTAGCACATGCGCGCGATACAGAATATGCATCAACCGATACAGGCATACCTGTGCCCAATACAATTTCACGTGCAATATTTGGCGCTTCTGGCATTTGTACTACTTGACCAAATACAAGTTGATCAATTTCTGACTTATTGAAATTTAATCGTTCAAGCATTTCGTTAACCACCAATTTCCCCATATCAAGTGCAGGTACATGGTGAAACGCTGTTGCTTGTTTTGCAAAAGGTGTACGTAAGCCGCTAACGATGGCAATACGGTCGCCCTTTGGTGTTTTTAGTATGTTTTGCTCAGACATTTATGCTCTCCCGCTGACAGGTCTGACCTGTTTGTTTTCCTCGATTCTAAACAACCCGTGCCCTAAAGCCAATAGATAAACACAAATTTATATAAACAGTGTTTAATTACGACTATCACAATAGGCTTTTTTAGACGCATTTACAAAGTTTTGTGGTACGCTAAAATTCGTTAAAAAATAACGAACTATTTTAAAAAATACAGTCTAACTCTTGAGTTACCCAATTATAAACCTTATAAATAGGTCAGTATTTATCACCTAACACTATTAGGTACAAACCCAGCTGACGAGGACAGTCCACTTATTATGGCAGCTAACGCATTTTCACAATTAAAAACGTACTTAGATACACAAATCATTGGCCAGCCAGAGCTTACTCAAGCGCTACTTATTGCTATTTTAGCTGATGGTCACTTATTAGTAGAAGGCCCTCCTGGGCTTGCAAAAACACGTGCAGTTAATGCACTTGCTAAAGGCATTGAAGGCTCATTTCAGCGCGTACAGTTTACGCCAGATTTATTACCAGCTGATGTAACAGGTACCGATATTTACCGCCAACAAACTAGCGAGTTTGTATTTGAAAAAGGCCCTCTTTTTCACAACCTAATTTTAGCTGACGAAATTAATCGTGCACCAGCCAAAGTACAATCAGCACTATTAGAAGCCATGGCAGAGCGACAAGTTACCGTGGGTAAAAATACCTATCCGCTTAGCGAACTGTTTTTAGTTATGGCAACGCAAAACCCGCTAGAGCAAGAAGGGACTTACCCGTTACCAGAAGCCCAGCTGGATCGCTTTTTACTGCACCTAAGTATTGACTACCCTGGCGCAGAGCATGAGCTTGATATACTGCGTTTAACACGCGGCGAAGCGCTTAACGAGCAACAACCAGTAATGCAAAAAATTAGTCAAAGCGATTTATTTGCAGCGCGTAAAGAAATATTAGGCCTTTATTTAGCAGAGCCACTTGAGCAATATTTAGTACAACTTATTATAGCCACCCGTGAAGGCGCTAAATTAGACGCGCAACTAGGTAGCTGGATTGAGTTTGGTGCAAGTCCGCGTGCAACAATAGCACTTGATAAATGTGCTCGTGCTCATGCATGGCTTCAAGGCCGTGACTTTGTAGCACCTGATGATATTCAAGCTGTTGTGCATAACGTACTGCGTCATCGCATTATTTTAAGTTACGAAGCCCAAGCCGTTGGCATTACTAAAGATCAAGTAATAAGCCGTATAGTTGAACTTGTAGCCGTACCATAAGTTATGCAAAAACAATTAGAAACCCAAGCATGGCTCAAACAGAGCCATAGCCACGGTGTTAATTTAGCACTCAAAGAGCTGATGTATTACAAAGCCAAAGCGCAATTGCTTGAACTTGCCCCTAAGGTAAAAATAAAAAACACCTTAACAGGGCAATACCTTGCACCGCACAAAGGCCGAGGAATGGAATTTGCCGAAGTGCGACATTATCAGCAAGGTGACGATATTCGCTCTATTGATTGGCGAGTTACTGCGCGTACCGGCGAGACTCACACAAAGCTCTTTCAAGAAGAAAAAGAGCGCCCTGTGTTTGTGTTCACTGATTTTTCTAACTCAATGCTGTTTGGCTCAAAGTTACTGTTAAAGTCGGTGCAAGCTGCGCATATAAGCGCTCTTGTTGCATGGTCGGCGTGTCAGCGCGGCGATAGAATTGGCGGTATTGTGTTTAATCAGCACTCGCATTTAGAGCTAAAACCCAGCGCCCGTGAAAAAGCCGTGCTTAAGCTTTGTCATAATTTATGCGACAACCACCAGCAAGCGCTTAACAATATTGATAAAACAGCCACTAACAACTTTAGCGATAACCTAAAGCGCCTTAACCATTTAGCAAAACCAGGCAGCTTAGTGTATTTAGTGTCTGATTTTAATGCTCTGGATGATGCCAGCTTTAAGCAACTTGAAATATTAAGCCGCCACTGCGAGCTGATTGGTTGCCACATAAGCGATCCATTTGAGCATCAGTTACCTGCGTTTAAGCAAGCCGTTACCGTTAATGCAAATGGTCAAGACTTTGCCCTACCATTAATGGATAACAGCTTTAGAGAACGCTTTGCTAAAAATGCTGAGCAAGCATTTAGCGCGCGCTTTAATCGCCTAACTAAATCGGGTCTTAATTTAATATCATTCAATGCAGCAACACCGCTTGAGCTGCAATTAGTGAGAAAATAACCATGCAAACCAATCCACTCGATGGCCTGCACGATATAATAGCGCCAAGCCAAGTTAATTGGTGGCCACTCGCCCCTGCTTGGTGGGTTATTATTGCACTGCTGTTTTTAGCACTGTGCGCAGCTATTTATATATTTTATAAAAAACATAAATTTAAAAAGCCTAAACGCTACGCAATACAATTGAGCCAAAGTGAGCAAAACCCTCAGCAACTGCATATTATTTTAAAACGTTTAGTGATTGAATATTACGACAAGCGACTTGCTGCGCAATCTACCTCTAAATGGTGCACAACACTTAATACACTCACCGGTTTAAGCTTTACAGAACAAGAAATACTAAGCTTGTATAACCCCAGCCAAAAAGATACAACACTGTGCGAAAAATTTCGCCAAGGTATTAAGCAATTTAAAATAAAGGAGTCAGTAAATGTTTGAATTTAGCTGGCCATGGTTATTTTTATTACTACCCTTGCCTTTATTACTTTTACTATTAAAACCCGCAGCAAGTAATGCCAGTACGCGTTTACGTATACCCAGTTTTGCAAAGCACAATTTAATCAGCCAAAGCATCGAGCCACACGCACGACGTTTAAATCCCCTCGAGTGGATAATTTGGTTATTACTTGTTACTGCTGCTGCCAATCCAACATGGTTAGATGAGCCAATTTCATTACCAAATGAAGGACGCGATATAATGTTAGCAGTTGACTTATCAGGCTCGATGACCGAACAAGACATGGCTTATAATGGCCAATATGTTGACCGCCTTACCATGGTAAAAGCTGTACTCAGTGATTTTATAGAGCAACGTCAAGGCGACAGGCTTGGGCTAATATTATTTGGCGACACCGCGTTTTTACAAACCCCGCTCACCCGCGACGTTAAAACAGTAAGTAAAATGCTCAGCGAAGCGCAAATTGGTTTAGTGGGGCGCGCAACAGCCATTGGTGATGCATTGGGTCTTTCGGTAAAACGCTTTGCCAATAAAGATGAAAGTAACCGAATTGTGGTGCTATTAACCGACGGACAAAACACCGCGGGCAATCTAAACCCAGAAGATGCCCTACTGCTAGCTCGCGAAGAAGGTATTAAAGTGTACACCATTGGTGTTGGCTCAGATAATCCGCGCGGCTTTAGTCTCTTTAATGTGGGAGGCTCTAGTGGCAGTAATTTAGATGAAAGCTTACTTAAAAAGATTGCCGAGCAAACTGGCGGATTATACTTTAGAGCTAAAGATGTAGCTGGCCTTCAACAAATTTACGCAGAGCTTGATAAGCTTGAACCTATTAGCGCTGATGAACAAACTTTTCGCCCACAAAGCTCATTATTTTACTACCCGTTACTTATCGCTATTTTACTTATTAGCTTAAAAGTAATGCTTAGTACACTGCGTGCATTAAAGGAGCCAAACTAATGGATTTTGAATTTATTCGCCCCGCTCTTTTATGGTTACTCATACCTGCTGTGGCATTATTTTTTGTTGCCTTAATTAAGCATAAAAAAACCACCAGTGAGCAGCTAATTGCACCTCATTTAGCACAATTTATAATGAGCGAAGCAAACACTAAAGCCAGCCAGCCACTTTGGTTAGTTGCTTTGTTTTGCAGCCTTGGCATTTTATTTAGTGCTGGGCCTAGTTTTGAGAAAAAACAAGTTCCTGTATTTCAAAGTAAAAGTGCCCGTGTAATTGTTATGGATATGTCGTACTCAATGTACAGCACCGATATTTTACCAAATCGTTTAATGCAATCACGCTTTAAAGCGCTTGATATGATTGAGCTATTTAAAGAAGGTGATACCGCGCTTGTAGCTTACGCAGGCACGGCCTATGTAATTTCGCCACTAACAAACGATGCCACAACACTCAGTAATTTAATTCCAAGCTTAAGCCCTGAAATAATGCCAGACAAAGGCTCAAACGTTTTAGCCGGTCTTGATATGGCCAAAGAGCTATTAACGCAAGCGGGTTATATTGATGGCGACATTATTTTAGTAACCGACGGTATTGACCAACAAGAACAAAGCGACGTAAGTAGCTTTACCAGTAACACCCAATATAGATTAAATATATATGGCGTAGGCACCGCTCAAGGCGCTCCAATTAAGTTACCTGAAGGTGGCTTTTTGAAAGACAGATACGGCCAAATTGTAGTACCTACACTTAATGCCAGTCAGCTTAAAAATTTAGCATCAAGCAGCGGCGGTAAATTTGCGAGCTACCAACCTAGCAATAACGACATAAATACGTTTGCTCCAAATGCGCAGAGTGAATTATTGAAAGACGAAAAACAAAGCCACGCGCTTTGGCGAATAGATGCAGGTATTTACGGACTCTTGTTATTACTGCCATTTGGCTTGTATTTATTTAGACGCGCTGCCTTGTTGGGGGCTTTTTTAGCTTTTGGTTTTTTACCGCAGCAAAATGCGTATGCCGTAGAGCTCCCTACTCTTTTGCAAAATGCAGATCAACGTGCATTAGAGGCTTACAATAATAAAGAATACGATGCAGCAACACAGGCGCAATCGAGTGAGTTAAAAGGCGCGGCGCTATACCAGCAAGGTAATTTTGATGCTGCACTTAATGAGTTTAGTAATGATAAGTCGGCTATCGGTTTATACAACTACGGTAATGCCCTTGCCAAAGCTGGCAAACTTGAGGACGCAATTGAAGCGTACAAACAAGCCCAAACCTTACAAGATGACTTTACGCAAGCAGCCGATAACCAAGCCTTAGTTGAGCAATTACTAAATCAACAAGAGCAACAAAACCAGCAAGATCAGCAAAGCGACGGCGACGACTCTCAAGACCAAGATGATAGTCAGAAAAAAGATGAGCAAAACCAAGGGCAAAATTCTGATGAGTCAAAACAGGATCAGCAACAAAATGGTGATAAAAGCAATTCTGAAAAAGGCGAAAACGAAAGTCAAAGCTCAAGCGATGAAAAATCAGATAAAGAGTCTGAACAACCCAAAGATCAACAAGGTGAGCCTGGCGAGCAATCAGATAAGCAAAATGAGCCTGATATGCAAGCCCAGCCACAAAGCGAACAAGGGCAAAATAAAGACGCTGACCAGCCTAAAGAGGATGAGCAGCAACAAAGTAAGCCACAAGCAATAAGTGAGCAACCTGCCACTGATGAGCAAAAACAAAATGCTCAGCAACAAGCGATGCAAGCCCAAGCAAGTGAGCTCACTAATGAAGAAAAAGAAAAAGCACAACAGCTTAATCAACTACTTAGAAAAGTCCCGGACGATCCGGCTATTTTATTACGGAATAAAATGCAATTAGAAGCCCAAAAAAGACAATACAAACGTCGCCCTACAGGAGTCGAAAAATCATGGTAATGCGATTATTTTGCTGTTTATTGCTATTAAGTGCGATGCCTTCGTGGGCTGCCACCAAATTAGAAGCCAGCGTAGATAAAAACCCTGTATTAGCGGGTGAATTTTTTATGCTTAATATATCGGTAGACGATACAGTTAAAGGCGAGCAACCAGACACCTCATCGCTGTTAAAAGACTTTGTTGTAGGCCCAACAAGCTTAAGCTCTCGTACCAACATTATTAATGGCAGCATTAATAAACAAACTACGTGGTCAGTTAAACTAATGACCCGTACAGAGGGTGATTACACGATACCAGCATTTAGCGTTGCAGGGTTAACCTCACAACCTATTAAGTTAAAAGTGGCAAAACGCTCAGTTGATGCAGATAAAAATAACGAAATATTTTTAAAAACGTCGCTCTCGAGTAATTCATTATTTGTGCAAGAAGCCGGTGTTTACACTGTTAAGCTCTACCTTGCCAAAGAACTGCTTGATGGCAGCTTAAGCACACCAAGTATGGAAGATGCTCAGCTAACCCAATTAGGTAAACAAACTGAGAGTTATGAGCTAGTTGATGGCAAACGCTACCTTGTTATTACTCGTGAGTATTTAATTCAACCACAAAAAAGTGGTGCCTACACGATTGCAGGCCCCGCTTTTCAAGGGCGAGTACAGCAAAATTACCGCCAACTGGAGGTATCTGCTCTTGGCGATGATCAGCAAGTAGAAATAAAACCAATCCCGAGTGATTATAAAGGCGCATGGTTACCAAGCGAATTGGTTAACCTTGATGAAGAATGGCAACCTAACGACAACACAGTAGAAGTAGGTACGCCTATAACACGTACTATTACGCTTACCGCGCTTGGAGTTACAAAAGAGCAATTACCTGAAATCTCTATGCCTACTATTGATGGCATACGCAGCTACCCTGACCAAAAAGAAAATAACAATGCAGTGCGAGACGGACGCGTTGTGTCGCAGCAAACTGCATCGTATGCCTTACTGCCGCAAAAACCAGGTACTTATACTTTGCCTGAAATAAAGCTGCCTTGGTTTAATACCAAGATGAACCGTATTAGCGTAGCCACATTACCAAAGCGTACTATTACAGTAACGCCAAGTACTACCGCGCCTAATACAGCCATAGCAAACCCACAACCCAGTACAAATATTTCACCTACCCTTGAAAATATTTCGAATCAAGCAACTGGCACACAACCTATTGAAACTAAAAGTGATACTCCTCTTTGGTTAATAGTTTTTGCCGCTTTAGGGTATATTTTATGGATTGGTACTGTAATTTTTTACTTAATAAGCCGTTCTACTAAAAATACGACTGAAAAATTACAGCTAAACACCCGTGGTACTTCTCAGCCAAGCTTAAATGAGCTTAAAGCATTAGCGAAAACACACGATGTAAAAGCCTTTTACACCGCATTAAATAACTTTTCTGTAAAGGTGACCCATAAAAATGTTGGCGCGATTGATGAGCTCTGCATCCGCGTAAACAGCAGCGAGCTTAATGGTCTCATTAGCCAATTGCAGGCACAACTTTACAGTAATAAAGGCGCAAACACGGATCTTAATGCTATTATTAAAATTCTTGAGAACTATCAAACTCAGGCATCAAAGTCGCAACAAGCTGTATTAAAAGACCTTTATAATTAATAACTACGAACCTTAGGTCTTTTTTTGCAATAACTAATAATTTTTAATTAAAAAAGTGCTTATGCTTGGAAAGAAAAAATCAAACAATCAGGTCTTAATCGATATGGCAGAGAAACAAAAGCGTTATGAAGCCTTGGTCCACGTTTACAATAAAGAGCTTTATCGCTTTGCTTATTGGTTATGCCGTGATCCGCACATAGCAGATGATTTAGTACAGGAAACGTTTTTACGCGCATGGCGTTCACTCGACTCTTTACTTGATCAAAAGGCAGCTAAACCTTGGCTGCTTACTATATTACGAAGAGAAAACGCACGCCGATTTGAACGTAAACAGTTTGATTACAGCGACGTAGAAAACGATACGCTTGTTGATGAAACCAGCCATTCATTAGACGATGAAATGGAACAAACGGTAATTCAACGCCAGATTGCACTGCTATCTGATGAATACCGAGAGCCATTATTACTGCAAGTTGTAATGGGCTGCTCTGGTGAAGAGATTGCAGGCATACTTAATTTAAATAAAAACACGGTAATGACTCGTTTATACCGTGCCAGAAATCAACTTAAAGAGGCTTTAAGCCGTGATGATGAACAACTTAAAGGGGCATCAAAATAATGGATGAACTTGAGTTTCGTCGCCGCACTATTGCGCAGCCAAACGACATTGACAAGGAGCTTATGGAGTTTGCTGACAATAACCCAGAGCGACAAAGTTTTATTAACGATATGAAAGATTTTGATAAATTCATTCAAGATTCTTTAGATATACCTGTGCCTGAAAATCTTGCAGACCGCATTCTTTTAAACACATCGTTAAAAGAAAAAGCACTCCAAGAAGAACAAGCAACTGGTAAAAACGTGGTTGATGCTCGATCGCGTTTTAAGTTTGATCGTGTACATCTTGCGTTAGCAGCGTCTTTTGTAGTGGCGATTAGTGCCTTCTTTTTTAGTACAGAGCAAAATATTGCACATGAAGCAGGTGAGCATGCGCTTGCCCATGTGTACTACGAAATTAATGCGCTTGATAAAAAAGAGCCCATTAGCCTACAAAGCGTCAACGACAAGCTTGCAGTATTAGGTGGTCATCTTGATGAACTTCCTGGCGCTGTAACTTATGCGATGTTTTGTGATTTTAAAGGCGAAAAAGGACTGCATTTAATATTTGAGTCTGACTTTGGTCCTATGACGGTATTTATAGTGCCTTCTGAAAATAAATCATTTGGTTTTGGGGATGACAACTTCCGCGATGAGCGCTTTGAAGGTCACATTAATCGTGGCTCACAAGCTGATACTATTTTAGTGGCAAGTCTTGGAGCACCTCTAGATACATATAACGAACGCGTTACTGGCGCAATTCGTTGGCTTTAAAATAGACAAATTTACCGCTTAGTTTCTACTGAGCGGTTTTTTGATTATATACTCACCAACAAAGCGTTTCTTCACTCCCCAAAACCTCTGATTTTTAAAGTAATTAATTAAATTCCTAAAGAAAGTAAATTATAATCGCGGCTCGATTTTAATTAGGGAATTTCATGAAGAACATCATCGTTATTTTTTCATTATTGGCATTATTATGTACTGCCAGTTTTGATGCACACGCACGTAAAAAATTTGGCAGTAGTAAACGCGGACAGACACCTGCAACACAACAAACAGCGCAAAAACAACAAACAGATACAACAACACCTAACGCTACACCTAAAGCCACATCAAATAAAAAAGGCATTATGGCAGGCGTTTTTGGAGGGCTTTTAGCGGGTGGCTTAATTGCAGCAATGTTAGGCGACGATTTTGAAGGTTTTCAGCTATTAGAAATGATTTTATTAGCTGGCGCACTCTTTATTTTATTTAAGCTAGTAACGGGCTTTTTACGTGCTAATCGTGCCCCACAACTTGCCAGTGCAAGTACAAGTGCTCAGCAAAATGCTTTTAAACAAGCACCTATCGAGCAACCAACAAGTACCGGCTTTGCAAGCAGCGCCCCACAAGGTGAAAGTGTGCCTTTTAATTTACCACCTAACTTTGACGTTAATGGCTTTTTGCAAGGTGCCCGTAGTCATTACCATACGCTACAAACTGCATGGGACAATGCCGATTACACCACAATGGCTGAATACTTAAGCCCTGCACTTGTTGCCGAGTTTAAAGCTGAACGTGAAGCTATACAAAGCGTAGAAACAGAAGTGATGTTTATTGATGCCGAACTTGTGCGCGCAGATACAAACGCGCAATCGTGGCAGGTTAGTGTTCGCTTTAAAGGTAAGTACCGTGATTTAGGCGATAAAAAAGAAGAGCCTATTTTAGAAATTTGGCACTTAGAGCGTCTAATTTCAGACGACGCTCCATGGCTAATAGTGGGTGTTGAAGATTTAATTGATACTCAATAATTTTGTATTGTTTAAAGCACCGCGCTTTTAGCGCGGTGCTTTTTTATTTAAAAAACAATCGATTTTCCACGTCCTGATGCTTCAGAAGCGGCATCTAGTTGGCCCTCTTTATTAATAATAACGTGTAAGTCACCAAAGTGATTCTCATCTATGGTGTAACCCATTTTTGTAAGCTCTGCTTTTACGCTATCGGTTAAACCTATGTGTGTTCTAATTATATTTTTAGGCCACAGTTGATGATGAAAACGAGGGCTATTTACAACCTGCTCTGCAGTCATATCAAACTCTACCGCATTTAAGATAGATTCGTACACAGAGCTAATAATCGTTGTGCCACCTGGCGAGCCTGTCACCATTTTAACGGTGTTGTCTTTAAGGAGTATTGTAGGCGTCATAGAGCTAAGCATACGCTTGTGCGGCTGTATTTCGTTAGCTTTGCCGCCTATTGCACCAAACACATTCATAACGCCTGGTTTGGCACTAAAATCGTCCATTTCATCATTTAAAATAAACCCTGCACCTTCAACAACTACACCGCTACCAAACCCTAAGTTTATTGTGGTGGTATTTGCGACAGCGTTACCCATTTTATCAACAATTGAAAAGTGTGTAGTTTGCTCACTTTCTTTAAGGCCCGGTTTAATATTTTCGGTAGTCGAGATAGCGGTTAACGAAATGCCATTACTGCGCTCTTTGAGGTAGTTAATATTAGTTAATGCGTTGACTGGTACATCAAAAAAATCAGGATCGCCTAAATACTCCGCCCTATCTGCAAATACACGTTTACCTATTTCAGAAAGTAAGTGTACATACTGAGTAGAGTTATGCGCTAAGCCCGCATCTGGTTTTTGTAACTCATACATTTTAAGCCACTGTAAAATAGCAATACCACCTGAACTCGGCGGTGGAGAAGTAAGTACTTCATAACCATTCCAACTCGCTTTAATAGGTGTACGTGATTTAGCGGTGTAACCTTTTAAATCATCTTGATTAATTATACCGCCATGTTGGTGCATAAATTTAGCAATAATATTTGCAGTTTCGCCTTTATAAAACCCATCTTGGCCGTTATCACGGATACGCTTTAGCGTTGCCGCTAACTCGGGTTGCTTAAATACTTTATTAGCTTTTACATCAGCAAAGTATTTTTCGAAGTTTACATTTATTTTTTGCTCTTTTAGATGGGCTATATAATTGCTCACACCTTTTGCTAACTTAGGCGGAACTACAAACCCTTGCTCAGCCAACGTTACCGCTGGTTGTACTAATTCTTCCCACTTTAAAGTGCCATGTTTTTTATGGGCAAGCCACATGCCCGCTACACTGCCAGGTACACCGCTTGCATGAATACCATATATTGATTTGTTTGCAATAACATTGCCTTGCTCATCTAAATACATATCACGATGAGCCGCTGTTGGCGCTGTTTCGCGATAATCTATAAAATCGCCCTTGCCATCTTTTTGAATAAGCATAAATCCCCCGCCGCCAATATTGCCGGCTTCAGGAAGCGTTACTGCAAGTACAAATTGTGCCGTAATAGCCGCATCAACAGCATTACCGCCTTGCTCTAATATACTTTTAGCAGCATCGGCACTGAACGAGTCAGGCATTGCTACCGCGCTTTGCGATAAAGGCTGCGCTAAAACACTAAAAGCAGCGAACTGTAAAACCAGCACACTTTTGACAATTAATTTACTTGGTGCAAAAAACAATCCCATACAACATCCTTAATTTATTATTTTTTAGTTACGCATCCTTATTAATGCACGTCAGTTAAGGACAGGTCAATCTTTATACTGTTGATATTTAATCATCTTTAAACACTTTTTGAATAAAGCACCGCAGGTAAGTCGCCTTGCTCGTCTGTATGTGTATAATTTTTTATAAATTGCAGACCTAGCTTTTTCATTATATTTATAGAAGCCGTATTATCTTTTAGTGCCATTGCACTTATCGCCTTAACGTCATCTTGCTTTATAAGTTCATCACATAATGCTAAAGCCGCCTCGGTTGCATAACCATGCCCCCAACTTGCTTGCTTAAAGCGCCAGCCTATTTCAATATCACTGTAGTTTGGTGCATCAGTAAAAAAGCACATAGGTCTTATTAATACCCAACCTATAAATGTATTGGTTTGCTTTATAGTGATACTCCACAGCCCCCAGCCTTTTAGATCATTTCGATATGCGAGCATACGAGGCACACCCTCATTTTTTATATGCTCTAAAGAGGTAGGTTCACCTCGTGTTAAATACTGCATTACAGCTGGGTCTTGGTCGAGTTCAAATAATTGAGGCCAATCATGCTCATTCATTAATTTAAAATTTAATCGTTTTGTTACGGGGGCGTTCATTTTCATTGTTGTATAGTCTGCCTCGAATTAATTATCAGTCTCTAAAGGAGATAGCACATGAATAAATTAGCAGGTTTAGCTTTATTAGGCACTTTAATTACATTAACTGGTTGTGAAGATGCCAACGAAGTTAAAGAAGATGCAAAAGATAAAAGCGCACAAATGCAAGAAAAGCTTGGTGATGCATGGAACGACGTTAAAGAGACAACTAACGATCTTAAAAATGACGAGTCTTTAAACGAGCTATTAGAGCAAAGTAAAGCAATGGGCTTAGACATGTACGACGACGGCAAAGAGATTGCGGTTGACGCATGGATTAAAAGCAAAGAAGCTGCTGGCGAGTTAACTGAAAAAACTAAGCAAAAAGCGCAAGAAATTGCAGACGAAATTGAGCAAGCGCGTCAAGAACATAACGAAGGTTAATTAAACTTTCGATAATAAAAAAGGAAAGCCTCGGCTTTCCTTTTTTGTTTTGGACTATTTAGCCCAGTTATGCGTTTGCATATAGGGCTTATAAGCTCAAATTAACCTTTGTACTTACTCATCACTAAAGTCGCGTTTGTGCCACCAAAGCCAAAGCTATTAGACATTACAGTATTTAACTCAACATCACGACGCTCAGTAATAATATCTAAACCTGTCGCTTGCTCATCTAGCTCATCAATATTAATTGAAGGTGCTACAAAGCTGTGCTCTAGCATTAATAATGAGAAGATAGCTTCGTGAACACCTGCAGCACCTAGGGCATGACCCGTCATTGCTTTAGTTGCGCTGATCATTGGTGATTTACCACCAAACACTTCTTGTATCGCACCTAGCTCTTTAACGTCACCTACTGGTGTAGATGTACCATGCGTGTTTAGGTAATCAATACTATCTACATCTTGCATAGCTTGGCGCATACAACGTGCTGCACCTTCGCCAGATGGAGCAACCATGTCGTAGCCATCTGATGTTGCACCGTAGCCAACAATTTCAGCGTAAATGTGCGCGCCACGTGCAAGTGCATGTTCAAGTTCTTCAACTACAACAATACCGCCGCCGCCAGAAATAACAAAACCATCGCGATTAGCATCGTATGTACGAGATGCTTTTTCAGGTGTTTCGTTGTATTTAGTAGAAAGTGCGCCCATAGCGTCAAATTCCATTGCCAATGTCCAGTGTAGCTCTTCACCACCACCAGCAAACACAACGTCTTGCTTGCCAAGCTGGATTTGCTCTACTGCATTACCAATACAATGCGCAGATGTTGCACATGCAGAGCTAATTGAATAGTTAACACCTTTAATTTTAAATGGTGTTGCTAAGCAAGCAGATGTAGTGCTCGCCATAGTGCGTGGCACCATATAAGGCCCTACACGTTTTACGCCTTTTTCACGTAAAATATCAGCAGCTTCTACTTGCCATTTAGACGAACCACCGCCAGAGCCAACAATAATACCCGTGCGCTCATTTGATACTTGGTCGTCAGACAAACCTGAGTCTTCAATTGCTTGCGTCATTGAAATATAAGAGTAAGCAGCAGCATCTCCCATAAAGCGCATTGCTTTGCGGTCAACGTGTGCTTTAACGTCAATATCAATTTTACCCGATACGTTACTACGTAACTTATAATCGGCAAATTCTTGATTAAAAGCGATGCCGCTTTTGCCCGTTTTTAACGATTCTAATACTTCTTCTTTGTTGTTACCTATACTTGATACAACACCGATACCTGTAATTACAGCTCTTCTCATGGGTAATTCCCTTAGCTTAATACTTAATTGCATTCTATTTTACGCGAATTTAATCACCTAAGTGGTCAGCTTTCTAGCGTACACTTGTACTCTGAACTGCTAGCTTATAAATAACGCCAGACTATTTCAAAGAAAACCCGTAAAATAATTAAAAAATATATCTATAAAATTAAAAAATCATGATCAAAAATGCACATATACACTTTAATAATTTAGGTACACCTTTCGCTAATGACTTCGGTGATATTTATTTTTCTAATGACGATGGCTTAGCTGAATCGCATTATGTGTATTATGAGCAAAATAATATAGATGCACGATTACAAAATCATGACCAGCCACATTTTGTTATTGCCGAAACCGGCTTTGGTACAGGTTTAAACTTTTTAAATACATGGCAACGCTTTACTGACCACCTTGCACGTCAACAAGTTCAAAATCAATTAGATAATGGTGTTAAACGCTTACACTTTATTTCATTTGAAAAATATCCACTGCACATAGACGATTTAAACAAAGCACTACAGGCATGGCCTTCATTAAGCACCTTTAGTAACAAATTATCTAAACAATACCCAATTAATTTAGAAGGATGCCACAGACTCGAATTTGACAATGGACTGGTTGTTCTCGATTTATACTTTGGTGATGCACTTGAATCAATACAAGCAATGAGCTATCCGCAAACAGGAATAGTTGACGCTTGGTATTTAGATGGTTTTGCGCCAAGTAAAAACCCCGAAATGTGGCAGCAAAGTTTATTTAATTCTATGGCCAATATATCAAGGGCAAGTGCAACCTTATCAACATTTACTTCAGCAGGCTTTGTTCGCCGTGGATTAATTGATGCAGGGTTTAATACTAAAAAAACCAAAGGCTTTGGCCAAAAAAGAGATATGCTTGTTGGCCAACTAGAGTGCGTAAATGATGCTCAATCAGCTCCTGCATATTTTCATCAAGATAGCAGCGCTTTAAAAAAAGTAGCGGTCATTGGCGGCGGTATAGCCAGTAGCTGCATTTTATATAGTTTGGCTAAACGAGGCATAGCAAGCCAATTATTCTGCCAAGATGAAAAACCAGCTATGGGGGCATCGCACAATGTGCAAGGTGCTATTTACCCTCACCTACAAGCTAAAAATTCACCGCACAGTGAATTGTTTGCACATAGCTTTTTATACGCAAAGCGCCTATATAACAACTTACTTAGCAGTGGTTTTAATTTTGATTACGATTGGTGCGGCGTATTACAACACGCAGTAAAAAAGCCTCTGGCCGATAAACATGAAAACTTAGCACAAAAACAACTGTGGCCAACCCAGCTAATGCACAACGTAACCGCAGAGCAAGGCGTCGAAATAGCCGGCGTAGAAACAGGTTATTCGGGCGTGTTTTTTGAGCAAGGCGGCTGGGTTAACCCTCCGCAATTAGTAAACGCCATGTTAAGCGCTGCAAATAGCATAAACCCATTTAAAAGCGTATTTAACTGCAATATAAAACAGCTTAAAAAAACTGACAGCGGTTGGTTTTTATTAACGAATGATGAGCAGTTAGGTCCTTTTAGTGATGTAATTATTTGTGCGGGCGAGCACAGTGATTCATTTGAGCAAACAAAAGCGCTACCAATAGTAGGCGTACGCGGGCAAGTTTCACATATTGAGGCAAGTGAGCAATCACGCAAACTTAAAACAGTGCTATGCCATAAAGGGTATTTTACCCCAGCCTATTTAGATCATCACTGTATGGGTGCAACGTTTGAAAAAAATACCAAAAGCCGTCAAGTTACAGCGCTCGACAACCAGTTAAACCAAGAGCAACTACTTAGCTTTTATCAGCAAAGTGAATTTGCCTCAACCCTTGGCAACATTACCTCGGCAAAAGCAGCTGTACGATGCACATTTATAGATCACCTACCAATGGCAGGGCAATGGTGCGAACAAAGTGATTATACAATGGCCTTTGCTAACTTACGCTTAGGTAAACGCTATCAGTACGAGCAACTTAATAAGCCACAACAAGGCCTACATATTTTTACCGGCTTTGGCGCCCGCGCTTTATGTAGCGCACCGCTAAGTGCAGAACATCTCGTAAGTTGTTTAAATAACGAGCCTCGCCCATTAAGCGAACGTGTAAGCCAAGCTATTCACCCAGCTCGGTTTATAGTACGAGATTTAATTCGTAATAAAATTTAAATGACAAAGGTGCTTATTGAGGTAAAATGAGTACCAATAAATGGAATTTATTATTTAAAGGACTTTAATGAAAACTTTAGCATTTTTAATAATACTGCTATGCGCTCTATCGTTTAATGTACTTAGCCAAAACGTCACTGAAATCCCACTTCCTGAAGAGTTTGTTACAACAATGGATGTAGCAGGTGAATACCCAATGGTTCGCACTGGTTATTTAACAGATTCAATTTCTGATATCGCTCGCTTTTATCAGCAAAAATTAGGTGAGCCGTTAAAAACAAACGGCAATAATACATATCGCACTTTGTTTTATAATTACCAAGAACATAAGGTTCGTATTAGTCTATATCGCCGTAGTTATGTGACCGAAGTGAGTATAATGGTTGAATAAAAAGTTCTAAAAAACACACCAAAAGCCGCTAATTTTAATGCTCAGTTAAGTATTGAATTTTAATTAAAGTATTTTTTGAAATTAGCTCATTTAAACTCTTTTTTACCCTTTAAAAATTATCCCCTACCCCAAGGTCTGTTTGTAAGCACATTACTTTTACTATTTATTGGAAGGAGTTAATTATGAGTAAGACCCTAATTATTGGCGCAAGCGGACAAATAGGTAAAATGGCAACTGAGCTACTTTTAAAAAATGAGCAAAATGTTGTGGCATTAGTGCGTGACAAAAATAAGCTAAGTGATTTAAACAGCTCTTTTTTAACTATTGTAGAGCAAGATCTTGAAGGCGATTTTGGCGAAGCAATAAAAGGCTGTGACCAAGTGATTTTTGCTGCAGGTTCTGGCGGAAGTACGGGCGATGATAAAACTGTACTTATTGATTTATGGGCTGCAACTAAAGCAGCTACCTTTGCTAAAGAACATGGCGTTAAACACTTTATTATGGTCAGCTCAATTGGTGCAGACGACCCAGATTCGATTCAAGGTGATTTAAAACCTTACTTAGTTGCCAAGCACATGGCTGACGAGCACCTAATAAATAGTGGTTTAAATTATACCATTGTTCGCCCTGGTACACTGACTGATGATAGCGCTTCAATGCAAGTAACGACGCAGCGACCAAGTGATCGTTCTGAGGCTAAAATTAGCCGCGAAAACGTAGCCAATGCATTATTACATATTGCGACTAACTCATTTATTAGTAACCGCATTTTTGAGTTATTTGATGGCGACAAACCAATTAAAGCCGCTGTTAAATAAGCTTTAATACCAATTTAATTAAACGTATAAACAATTATTGCAGATTAGTATAGTTCATCGATAAGCCAAAAAATTACAGTGTAGTCGCTCTGCATCGGTAGTTTTTAGGCAATGAATTGTTTAATTCGCTTAAGTGATTTATGTTTAATAAAATTAAATTTACTCCACTAAGTAAATTAGTGGAGTAATATTTTAATACCTTGCCAACCGAGTTGTAGCGTTAATAACGTTAAAACGACTCTAAAAATACGCTTAAATTTATCCCCGGCCATACTTTTAAGTAATTTAATTCCAAACCAAGTACCTACAGCACCACTTATTACCATAGCAATTACAAGCGGCATCCATTGCCAAAAGCTAAAGCCAACAGCACCATAAATTACCGCTTTTAATAAATGCTGCACACTCATAATGCTCGAAAACGTTGCCGTAAATTTTAACTTTTCGTAATTATTTATATATAAACAGCTACCAACTAATGGCCCGCTCGCCCCCACAAACATAGAAACAAAAGTTGTTATGCCACCGGCGACCATACGCCATAGCTTAGAGGTTAATTTTACTGGCGGTGTTTTACCCCACAGTAAATAAATAACAAAAATAGCGACCACTAACTTCATAGCATCAAGCGATATATCATCAATAACAAAACTTGATAACCCCGCCCCTACTAAGCCGCCTAACGCAAAATATACAAACATGCTTTTATCAATATGCTTAAAGCTGAGTAATAACCTATTTGCATTAGAGCCAAGCTGTACTAAACCATGCACAGGCACAACAACTGCCATGGGCATAAACGACGCCATAACAACAAGCAACATTAGCCCGCCACCCGCACCAAATGCAGCAGATATAAAAGAAGTAAAGCCAGCGGTGATCATCATTAATAAAAACAAAAATAAAGACATACTGTCGGGAAATAAAAAGTCCATAAAACTCCACTGCCTATTTAGGTACTTTAAAGTCGCAGTATTTTAAACAATAAAATGTACAACATACACCTATAGCAAGCGTTATAAGCCTCTATTTCAGGCAATGTATTATGTTGCGTTGTTTTTGCACTTTGTTTGCACATTTAACAAATATTATACATTCAACTTCATTACCGGATATTTCTGATGAGAAAACTTAACGCACCAATTTTAGCACGGCTTACAGTGTGCATACTTGCACTGGGCTTAGCTGCCTGTAACGGTAGCGATGCTGAAAATACCGTCGTAACTGAAACAACCACCGATGAGGGCACTACAACAGGTACTTCAACCGATTTCGTTGTTGAAGTTGACCCTTTTAACTTTGAAAGCGATGCGCTCATTTCATCAATTACCACTCAAACATGTACGCTAAGTAATGGCGATGAAGCTTCATGCTACAAAATTGATATTGCCGGTGCGCCTTCAAATTACGAGATTGGTGTATTTTGCCCTAGAAATATCACATCAACAGCAGACGAAGCCGGTATTTGGTTTGACGGCACCGGTGAGGTTTACGATATAACTGGCGACTTTATTTTAAATCTACCAACATTATATAACGATAGCCATTGGCAGCTATACGACGAAGGTACAGGCCTTGTAAATGTAACAGACACACAAGAATCGTGTGATGGTGCTGCACGTCCAAACGTAGAGGAGCAATACCAAAACCACTGCGTAGAATGCTCTATTGATTATGTTGATGGCGGTATATCAGAATCATTTTTAATTCCAATAACGCCTGTTGCAACCACTCAAAATAGCAGTATTGGTAACACTAATGTAGGTGTTGCTCTCAATGGTGTTGTACTTGCTGCACCCGCCCCTGTTGAGGCTATTTTAGGCGCATACACTATTGCAGCCTTTGATGATTGCGCTGGGCATATTAACTTAGTAGCAGGTTATCACTACCACGGTGAAGCAGGCTGTAGCCAAACACAAATCCAATCAGATGGTCATGCCGCCATGATGGGTTATGCACTCGATGGATTTGGTATATTTGGCATGCTTAACGAAGATGGATTAGAACCCACTGATTTAGACGAATGTAGAGGCCACACCGACGATACACGCGGATACCACTACCATGCAGCCGATGTATCTGAAAACATGTTTATTGGTTGTTTTAAAGGTGCTACCGCAAGATAACTCGCATTCTGGCCAAATAATTAACTGAGATACTAATGAAAATATTTAACGTAATAAAAGCACTAACCACTGGCTTTTTACTTGCTACCTCATGCTCAGCGCTAAGTCATGCAGGCCACGGCTCAAACGCGCCTTGGGAAGCATGTGAAGAAAAAGCCATTAATGAAGGTTGTAGCTACACAAGCCATGATAAAAAAGCGACAGGCACATGCCAAGCAATGAACAAAGTACTTATGTGCGTTCGAAATAAACCACTTGAAACATTAATAGACAAAGCAACCCAATCTGCCAGTGATCAAAAGCAATCTGTAAAATCACTCGCAAAACGATAAAGTAAAGTAACAGCTACACGCCAAAGTCTTAACGCTGTTTGTTAAGGCTTTTTTTAATCACAAATCATTAGAAAGCATACCCTTTATCTGTTAAATTAGCTTTGTGTATCAAATAATAAAAATAAAATTCCAAAAATGGAATTACACAAGCAAGGTACTAACGTGAGCGCTACATTTAAAATTGTTTTTAATGGTCAGTTATATCAAAATACTGACCTTACCTCTGCCCAAGAAAAACTTAGCCAACTTCTAAATATTCCTCATAATATTGTTGTTCAGTTATTTGATGGAAAAGCTTACGCTTTAAAAAAAGACTTATCGAGTATTGATGCTGTTAAAACAGAATCCTCACTAAAAAAGCTAGGATTAATTACTAAAGTAGAACCGCAACTCTCTACTGTAACCTCTCAATCTAAAAATAATCAAATAGCACTCACTGAGCACAGTAAAAATACAGATAAACACATTAGTGAAAGTACTGAAGGCAAAAGTATCTCAGTACAAAGTGAACGCCTAGATACGGGCAAAGCCCCAAATACAGCTGCCGCTATTAAGCAAAGTTATAATAAATATAAACTACTGCGTAACACTTTAAAAAGCGCATTGTACTTTTGCTATAGCGCACTTTGTATTATTACCTTAATAGGCGTAGTGATCAGTGTTAATGCACTGAAAAACAACTTTGGCATTCTAAATAACGGAACTACAAATAACACAACTACAAACAACTTAAGTTATCAAAATTATAAACAATATTTGATTGATCAAAATAGCCTAAATCAACCAGCAAAAAAAGTAACAAACGAGCGAACAGCTAACCCTACACAGCAAAAAAGTAATGAGTACTTTAGACGCTTTTCATCGCTAATAAATAGCTACGCGCAAAGTACCGGACAAGCTGATATAAAAACGATGGGGGGTGACAAATTACAACAGCATCTACAAGAGATAGACGACCTAGGCCCTAAAAATGAATTTTGGCAGCAACTGATACAACTTTCAAAAAGCTTAGATAACGATAAGCACGCAATAGGGATGCTCAATAATACTGACCCCGCCAAAGTACAATGGATAAACGCGGTAGATTGGATCAGCCAAAGCTACATTAGGCAACATCAAAACTCGCAAACTATAAACAGCTCTCCGGTCAGTACCGATGAGCCAAGCAACCCAATACTTAATCTAACGTTGTTAATAAGTATGCTGTCGTTATTTAGCCTGCTTGTGATTGCAATAAAAATGAAACTACGTGCTATAAGACATTCTTAAACTTTATTTTATAAATTCCATAAAAAAACCCGCAAATTTGAATTAACAAATTTGCGGGTTTCTTATGGTTTTCGAATAACGAGTTCAAAAACCTTTATTGGTGGAGCTGGGGGAGTCTCAACCCAACTCCCAACCCTTTGCTTTAAAATAACTTTAAAATAAAGCACCAACCACCAAGGTACTAATCATGGTACTAAATGAAAATGTGCTTAAGCTACGTTTAGTTTTGTTATAAAAGCTAAATCACTTAATATTAGCTTGTTTTGCTATATCTGATAAAAATTTAGACTTTGGCAATTCTGACATATTATGATTGTTTAACTGCTTACCAAAAACATTCTCTTTTACTTCGTCAACTGTAATACCAAGCATTTTCGACATGCTTATCAACTTATCGGGAGTATATCTACGACCTTTGCATATTAAATCTAAAGCTTCCCCCTTAAACTCTTTATATCGTGCATTTAGCTTAAAGGTCTGATCATATCTATCATACTCATTTTTCTTTGTGTTAGGTTTAAGCCTTATAGCGAAGTTATCAATAGCTTTTATGTGAGTAACGGATGTTACCTCGGAACTGAAATATATTTTGAAAGTATTATCTTTACAGAATGAAAACTTATCAGACGTAGGGCTTAAAAATTCATCATTTTTATCTTTAATCAATACCCTAGTTGTTTTGAATTTGGAATTACACGCATAGCAACTCGGAACTAAATTAAATAATGACAAAGATGAAAGTGGGTTATCGCCTTTATGTAACACATGGTCCAGAGTAAAATAATATTTATGGGCGCTAAACTCAATACTTTCCAATCTTGTTATCTCTTTTTTTTCTACTGCATTTTCTTTTAACTTTTCAAGTATGTCTTCTAAGTTGAGCATTCCACGAAACTCATTCTGACAACCCTTAATTTTTTCTGCTGTTGTATTTCCAATACCTCTTATTGCAACTAAATCCTCTATGGTTCCGTATTTCAGTAGTTCCACATCATTAATATAATCAGACGTATCAGTAAACGCTGAAATATTTTCTAAGTTGCAAAAATAACAAGTTTTTAATTTTAGAACATCCTTATTTTTTACAAAAAATTTAGCTATCTTACTCTGGTATTTATCACAAGAAGGTTTGAATATGGAGTCATAATTGAAGATCTTCTTAATAGATTCCTTTTCTTCCTTTGTAGGCTTACAAGAAGCGAAAGCTTTATTCAAGTCAATTAGATGCCCTAAATCAGATGTCAAAATTTCTGAAACCTTAAGTTTCTTTAAAATTTTAAATTTCTTAGATTTTGCTTCAAGAAATGTGTCTAACTCTTTCTGCATAACTATTGTATCGAATATTTTTCTATAATCAGACAAAAATTTTTTAAGATTATTTTGAGTAGGGTAATTAATTTTATTCATCACCTATCCTATTTTCTATTCTTTTTATTTCGGACTGTAATTCTAAGATTCTCTTTTTCTCATCCTCATTAAGTTTAGGTTTAGAAGGTAAACTGAGCATATCCTCAATCTCAAATATATGATTAGCTAATATATTTTTGATATGTTCATCGCCTATGATACTTAGGATATAAGAAAACTTATATTTGAGGTCTTTATACTCTTCCTTAAGTTTCTCATGTTTTTCTTTTGTAGTACCTATGTCAGATCTAACCTTTCCATTAAACGCTACGACTTCTTTAATACATAATTCTGCAAAATTCCCTATTGTCCCATTAACAAAGAATCCATTATTCAAAAGGTCATGTATATTAGCAGCAAACGTCTTGATTTCTTCTCTATAAGGAACTGTTTGAAGCTCATTAACCTCATCATGGTCTAAAAACAATACATTTTGACTTGGGATATCAGATAAAACAAATGGAGAGTGGGTTACAAAACAAATATTGAGGCCTGTAATATGAGTATCCTCTTTAGCAGCAAATTGAGTTAGTTTGTTTCTTAATTCTGTAAAGTAAATTCGTTGTAACTCAGGATGTAAACAAAGCTCTATCTCATCTAGGAAAATATTAAATGACTCATATTTAAAATAACCATCTTCAATTTGGGTTGTATCTACATTTCTCAAATGATATATCAAAGAGCTAATTGAAAATATAATTTGCTTTTCACCTGAGCTCAACTTTGAAAACTCAACCTCATTCTCTAAAAATATGGAAGCAGAAAAGAAAGAAGGAGGTAATAAATAATCTAATTTTTCCTCATCTAATACGACTCCGCTTTTATTTGCCCCTCCCAAAATGCCTTCAATTTCAATAGAGATTTTATCTATTGAAAAAGTACTTCCAGAGTAGTCCTTATATAAATCAAATTTTAAATAATTGATAGCACGTCTTAACTTGACTACTCTGTGACTAGTATCAAGCCTGAGAGCGTTAACAAACTCAATAATACAAATAAATTTATTTTTTTTAGCATTATAAAACTTTTGATACTGAGAATATTTTTTAGCTATCGATACTAACTTAAGCTTTAAATAACTAAGTACGAAATGGTTAATATTTATGCTGCGTTGTGCTTTGAAGAAGTTATTTGGAACCGGACATTCAAATTTTTTCAATAAAGCGACTGAGAGTTTTTCAAAACTATCTTTAAACTCCCTCGTATTAGTACCCAATCCCCTTTGAGATTTTTTCTTATCTAACTCTAAGATAAAAGACTCGGCTTTATAGGCATGATTATTACCTCTTTTCAGTATTCTATGACTTTGCTCAATATCATCTTTATCTTCTGCTATTAGTAAGTTGCTTAAGAGCCTCTGTTTTGCTAAATCATCCTGTAAGTTGATATTAATGTTACCTTTGTCTCTGAATGGCTCTATAACAACAGGGGTTTGGTAACCGTCGTTTTTATGAAAGAGAGGTTCAAGCCATTCATTGTCTAACGAAGAGTTGAGTCCATGTAATGAATAGTTAATAAGTATCGAGTAAAAATAGGAGTTGAAATTAAACAACCCTATATCAAGGTTTTCTTGTTCCTCAAATATAAATTCTTTAACTTCTTTATATTTTATTATTTTTATTTTTTCATCTAAAAAAGTAACTTTATAAATGCTATCCGTCTCAAAGTATAATTCTATATTTAAATTATCTATCCAACATAATTGATGCTTATTTCTAGTGGTTCCTTTGCAGTAAAGGTTATTAGAAGCCGCCATAAATAGCTCTACAATAGTACTTTTACCAGTACCATTTTTACCCACGATAGCATTCACATTAACTTTTATGTCATCCACATCAAAAAGGCTATATTCACTTTTTCTGTAAACCCCACCTTTATTAGTTAATTCGAACCCATTACTCAGTTTATAAAGCTCATCCACTTTCAACGATTTAATTAAGTTAGCATTACATCCTTCTAAAGGCTTTATAGCTAACAACCGAAATTGATGCTTTACGCCTTCAAAGCTATTATGTTTTTCTTTTTTTAAATATTGATCAATTTCATATCTTTCCGAATCAGCTAGGTTGTCGTAAAACTCTATGTCGTAAGACACTAAAGCTAAATTTTTATAAAAATTCGTTTCCCTTTTTTTAATAAGTAATGGTGTATATTCGGCGCTATTCCTAGGGTCTCTTTCTATAATATTGTTTTCTTTCAGTATTGCTACTGTATTTCTATCTAACGGTAAGAAACTATCTGGTCTTATCCAAAATAAGTATATCGTTAACAACCTTGTAGAAAATCCATACCATTTTTTACTTTTTAAAAATATATCGTTTAAATCACAATCTTGACCTTTAACATAAATATCGATGAAACTTCGCCAAATCTCCTTCTGACTATCCTCATTTCTTATTGCCAACGAGTGTATTTGCGGTGGTGCTGGGCAGCCATCGAAACTTAATATAAAAAACTCACCTTTTTTTTGTTTATACAATGAATAAGGTTCACCTTTTAGAATCTCTAAAAGTAGTTTAATTCTATATTCTCTTTTTTTACCGCTGAGATTATTAGGTGATATAGATGCAAAAAGATGCATAGGATCAACTGACTTAATTAGATTACTATTAGTAAATTTTTCAAACCATTTATTCTCTTCTAGAAAGCGGCTGTCGTTTATAAGTAAGTTATAAAGTTCCTGCCCAACAGAATTAGAATTGTGTTCCTTTCTTTTATAAAATGAATATAACTCTGAAGATAATTTCTTATATTCATCAAACCACATAGTAGTTGTGACTAGACTCATATACTTACCCCTTTAAACCCACTCAACATATCAAATATCACTCGTGCAAATTGCTGGTTTCTTGCGGGATCTGACAGCAGTTGCATCATTTGTTCTTGGTGTGCGTCACTGCTTCCTAAAATGGCGTCATCCATTGCTTGAGGGAAATCACCTAGCATAGCTTGCTCTGGGCTGTTGTTTGCAATCTGGCTCATTACAGAGGCGTTTTCAGTTAGTTTATCGCGCACTGTAAAAGCGTAATTAAGCATATCTTTATTAGTTAGGTTATCTGTAATAAAAACCTCATTAAGCTTGTCGATTATCTGAGATAAGAACGCTTCTTTTTTATCCTTCGCTTTAGCACTACCCACATCATTACTTGGCTCAAGCTTGTAATCAGGCGCGTCTTCTTTTAGCTGTATATCTTGCTGGCGTATTTTTGATAGGCGGTAATGGCTCATTACTACGTTGTCTAAATCAAGCTCATCTTCAGTCACTACTTTTTCACGTAACAGTGGGCGTAAGTGGCGGGCGAATAAGCTTAGTTTTTCAAGCTCTTTGTCGTCGTACTCCACCAGCTGCGACATAAACTCGTAAAAGCGGGTAAAGCTGCCTAAATCCTTTTTGAATATTTCTAGGCGGTCTTTTTCTTGTTTGCACTCTTTAAAGCTTGTTTCTGCGTTAGCTATTAATACAGCGTCTTCAGTCTTTTTAGTGCGTTCAAACATTTCTTTGGCTTTTATATACGCCTCAATTGCAGATGCGTAACGCTTTTGCCAACGCTCTTTAGCGGGGTGAATAATATTACTGATCGCCGCGTTTGACTTGTTCTTGGTAAAGAAGGCTGCACAAAACTGCTCAACCTCAGACCACAAAAATATACCGCTAGCACGCAGCTTTTCAAACAAATCAAAAACAACCTGAGGGTCAGTAACATCGGCAAGCTCTGCTGTTTGGTAGTAAGGCTGAAATGCTTCTAGTATGTCTTCTGGGGCATTAAAGAAGTCCAATACAAACGTGCCTGTTTCAGCTTTACTTGGGTAAGTACGATTTAATCGCGACAGGGTTTGTACACACTCAACGCCGCCTAGCTTTTTATCTACATACATAGCGCATAGCTTTGGTTGGTCGAACCCCGTTTGAAACTTATTAGCCACCAGCATTACTTGGTAATCGTCACTATCAAAGGCTTTGCGCATATCGCGGCCTTTAAGGTCAGGGTTCATATTTTTTTCAGTAAACTTTTTATCTAAAAATGCAGCGCTATCAGGGTCGCTTTTAGTAAACTCAACTTCGCCTGAAAATGCCACCATAGCGCGTATTGTCGAATAACCAGTTTTTTGCTCTGCTAGGGCTTCAGCTACATATTTATCAAATGCTAACTTATAGCGTACAGCCTCTTTACGTGAGCCTGTTACTACCATTGCTTTGGCTTGCCCGCCTAAAAAACCCATTACGTTATCTTTAAAGTGCTCAATAATCACTTTAACTTTTTGCGATATATTATGGTCGTGTAAACGCACCCATTGGTTAAGTTTTACCGCTGCCTTTTTGCTATCAACCTCTTCATCTGCCGCTTCTATTTTTTGAGCCAGTTGGTACATCACCTTATAGTTAGTGTAATTTTTAAGTACATCTAATATAAAGCCTTCCTCTATTGCTTGGCGCATTGAATATATATGGTACGCCACTGGCTTATTTTGTTTTGATGGAGGTAGTTCTGGGTTAGGTAATCGACCAAACAGCTCTATTGTTTTTGCTTTAGGTGTGGCAGTAAATGCATAGTAGTTAAGGTTTGCACTACCACGGCGGGCTGCAACGGTTGCATCGAGTATATCCTCTGACGATAACTCAACATCGTCATCAGTCTCTTCAGTCATTAGTACTTCTTTTAACTGGCGAGCGGTAGAGCCGCTTTGTGATGAATGAGCTTCATCGGCAATAACTGCATAGCTGCGCTCTTTTAAGCTGGTACTGTTCTCTATAGCACGTAATACAAACGGAAAGGTTTGAATGGTCACAATAATAATAGGCTGGGCGTTTTCAAGTGCACTGGCGAGCTTCTCTGATTTAGAGCCATCACCTTCTTTATTATTAATACGCCCTACTACACCGTCTGCATGCTCAAACTGATAAATAGTATCTTGCAGCTGATCATCAAGTACTGTTCGGTCTGTTACAACAATCACTGAATGAAACTGTTTGTTACCTTGCTCGTCATAAAGAGTAGAAAGCTGGTGGGTTGTCCAAGCAATAGAGTTTGATTTACCTGAGCCCGCACTGTGTTGCACTAAATACTTATTACCTGTGCCCTCTTCTATTGCCGCATCAATCAGCTTACTTACTACATCCCACTGGTGATAACGCGGGAAAATAAGCGTTTCTTTTTTGTATTTACGCCCTTCCCAATCTTCCTTGTCTTCTATCTGCAAATGTACAAAGCTGCCTAAAATATTAAGCAGATTTTTAGGAACTAATACTTCATTCCACAGGTAATCGGTTGCATAACGGCTAGTGTCTTCAGGTATATCATTGCCTGCACCACCTTCGCTTGTGCCTTTGTTAAAGGGTAAAAAGAAGGTGTCGTCACCCGCAAGCTTAGTGGTCATATACACTTCATACTGGCTTACAGCAAAGTGTACTAATGCACCGCGCTTAAAGGTAAGTAGTGGCTCTGGCTTTTTAGTTGCGGGGTCTTTAGGTAAGCGGGTTTGTTTGTACTGCTTAATTGCATTTTCAACCGCTTGTTTAAATTCTGATTTAAGCTCTAGGGTTGATACGGGTAAGCCGTTTACAAACAACACTAAATCTATACGCCAGCTTTTGGCTTTGCTACCTGTTGCTGCTAAGTGTTCAGCATTCGCATACGGGCTATACACTAACTCTTGCACTATACGACAAGTATTTTGCTCGTAACGCGCTAGGGTTTCGGGGTTTAGGTTGTGCTCTGGTTTAAATTGGCAAAGCTCAAAACGCGCATTACGAATTTTTAAACCATGGCGTAACACACCTAATACACCATACGTGCGTGAGGCTTTATCTGTGGCGTTTATATCGGCTTTTTTAAGTTGTGCCACCAGCGCTTCTAAAAAGTGGCGTTCAGGGTCATTGGGGAACACCTTACACAGCTTTTGCCACTCTTTAGGTTGGGTGTTTTTAACAAAGGCCAGCGCATCTTGTTCATACAAAGCGGTTTCGCAGTTATAGCCAGCACCTGTGCCTCCAACCCAACCATTCGCAACCATCTGGCTAATTATGTCGTCTTGAAAAATACGTTCTTGAGTTACATCATTCATGATTTTATTCTTATAATGTTTAGTTATTTAAAACTTCTGGAGCTGCTTGCTTATGTTCTAGCTGTAACTTGTCTTTTCCAAATCTTAAAGCTAGCTTATCGTAAACGTCCTTAAGCTCATCAAAGCGAGCATTACGATCGTAGAGCTCTAAAACAAACTGAAACATTTGGAAGGCATACAATAAATCGAGTTCAGTAACATCTGACTTATGAGTTCCTTCATTCCCTACTAATTTCAATGGCTCAAGATACGAGGCTTCTTCAGGGCGGGTCTTAGCCAAATTTTGAATCATACGGTTAAGATTACTTCCCTCAACCTTCATATCCTTACAAAACTTCTCGATTGCTCGTCTTAACTTAGAGGCTGATGATGGTGGATCAAAATGAAAATGTTTAAATGCGTCAAATAGTTCTTCACTAATTTCTTTCGGGGTGTTTATCGATAGAGGAAATATAGGCACGGTTGGCGAAAAATGGTCTATTTTTATTTGCTTTGTTTTTTTTGCCTTGGTATCAAAGCTATTACTCGATTCAAGTAATACACCCGATGCGGTAGTACTTTTTTTACATTCGCTACAGCTAAAAAAGCTATTAAACAAATAAGTATCACCATTTATCGGATCAATATGGTCAGAGTACACCGTAGCAATTGCGCCCATTAGGGGTAACCAAAAACCATCACTTTTACTAATCACCTCTTGGCTAGCTTCTAATTTAACCCGTCTAGTTTCTTTTTCTGAACGAAACTTCCTGCTCGATAGCAGTAAACTTTTTTCTGATGTTGGCCCTGTTTGAATACTTTCTTTATCTAACTTTAGCGCCAACTTATTACAGTGAGGGCAAGGAAGCTCAGGGTAATTATCTAAGTTAGCAAAGCCTGAAATCCTTTTCCATAATTCTATATCCATTAATTTTCTATCCCTTTGTTATTTTTTACTTTATGTGCAAAATTTATTTAAGTTACTTTTCAGGTTTATCCTGCAGCTGCTTTAGCGCATTCGCTAAGTCTAAATCAACCTTTGATGGCTGGGCATCAATTACTCTGCGGTACTTATCGTATTCTTGTTTTGCTTTTTCAGTGGCTTGTGCCTGTGAAATATTGCCAGCGTGGTTAAGTACTTCATAGTCACTTAGGCGCAAAAAGTCATCGAGCTTACTTGCCCAATCTGCCATTCTCATTAGCTTACCGTTACGGGCTTGTAGCTCGGCAAATTCTAAGTAGGAGTTAACCAATCTATTTAAAGTATCGAGTTCTTTCTCGTCTAAATAGTTTTTGCCTGTAACCACCTCTTTGCGGGTTGGCTCTGTGCCTGCAAAGCTGGTTAAGCCTAAATGGGGTTTGTCGGCATCAATTCGTTTAAACACGAGCTCTGCTGCGGTATTACCATGGGCAGCCCAGTGCATTTTATTTTGAACTTTAGCAAAAAAATCAATGCTCGTTTGTGCTTTACCGTCGTAGTCTATGCTGGTGGCATATATGTCGCATACTTTACGCCAGAATATCTTCTCTGATGAGCGTATATCACGTATACGATTTAACAGCTCGTCAAAGTATTGCATATTATCTGGGTTTTTAAGGCGCTCGTCATCCATTACAAAGCCCTTAGTTAGATACTCTTGTAATGTTCTTGTCGCCCACTGGCGAAATTGAGTACCTTGCTTAGAGCGCACACGATAACCTACTGTTAATATGGCTTCTAAATTATAATGCGCTACATCGCGAGTAACCTCACGCGTGCCCTCTTTTCGAACTATTCGGAAATTCCTAATGGTTGCATTTTGTTCAAGTTCGCCCTCGCTATAAATGTTACTTAAATGCTCATTTATAGTCGGTACACTCTTTTGATACAGCTCAGCTATTAGGTTTTGAGTTAACCAAAGTGTTTCAGTTTCAAAGCGACATTCAACCTTGGTTTGCCCTTCGTCTGTTTCAAATAAAATAAACTGCCCAAGCGGCGGCGTAACATTATTAGTCATTAGGCTGCTCCCAATGTCGCACGTCGATTTTGCCGGTGACTGCGGCGGATATTAGAGCAGTGCGACGCTCTTGCAGAAAATTAATCGCACGCCGTTGCATTTTCACAAGATCGTCAATTTTTGCTGTTACATTTTTTAAATGATTTGCGATCATGAGTTGTTCGTTAATATCAGGAATAACAAGTTGATAATTTCCAATAGCTTGTTGTGATATACCTAAGAAAGTTGAGCCTGCTCCATTCACCTTAATAAACCCTTGAAAAAAATCCGTTTGAAACAAGTAATATAAATATTCTGGTATATATAAATACTGTTTATTTAAACTCAGTGGCCTAAATAAAAGAAGGTGACTGTTTAGGCATGCTTTGCCTGGAAGATAATCGACAAACGCCAACTTCCCCATGGCCGCGCCATCTTTCATCAATAAAATGTCGCCCTCTGATAACTGAATATTTTTATCCATTTCATAGCGTTCTTGCGATACATGGGGACAGCTCTCCCATTCAATTATATGGTTATTAAAATGGGCACTACTTACCACATAAGGGCCTTCATCAATATACTCATCTGCTTTCAAGCCTTGAAAGCCTATTCGCCCTTTTAATGAGGAAATATATTTTATTTTGGTTGCGCACTCCCAATGCTCCGGCACTTCGCCCAACCACTCTACACCTGAGTCTTTCATTGGGGCTTGTGGATTTAGGCCTTTAGTCACTGCATGGCTAATCACTGCTTGGCGCTTTTCTTTTAGCAGCTTAATCAGTTGTTCCTGCTTTTCAATCAAGGTGTCGATTTTAGCGGTTTCGTGATCGAGGAAGCTAGCGATTTGAGTACGCTCTTTTAACGGAGGTAGCCAAATATTAACCCCACGCAATATTGCTTGAGTAATGCTAAAGACCTTCACCCCTTTCACTGCATGTCGGATCTGTGTTCTTAGCTCTTTAGAATCGAGTAAGTATGCATAAAATCGACTGCACTCTCTATCAAATGGACGCGCTATAATAGTATGGTAACCAGCAAATATCTGCTCATCTGAAACCAACTGCGTAAAGTTTCCAGAGCCATCAATATCTTCTGAAGTATCAGCAAATACAATATCTCCATTTTCTAGCAGCGCATAAGGTGATGTTTTAAGATACTCCTCATCTACACACTTCAAAGGATGTTTTTGTGGATTAACTTCAAAGCCATATTTAGAATGAACTTCACCATAATTAACACAAGGAATCCCTGTATCCCTAAGGTTTTCCTTAGTTATAGTTAGTCCTTTTCCAAAACTAAATGTGTAACGGAGCTTACTTGTCGTCCAGTGTTCTGGAATAGAATCTAACCAATCGATATTCGAATCTTTATACTCAGGATACGCCTGATACCTGCTAGCCTTTAACTCACTCATGATCACTCCCCAACTGCGCTAAGACTTCAACACTCGGTAATTTATTTTTCAACGAATCGGGGAGCTGTTGGGTTAAGCGATACTCGGCAATGCCCATGGGTTTGTCCATGCCACTCAGGGCATATTCGGCCACTAACTTATCTTTGGTTTTGCACAATAACAGGCCAATGGTGGGCGCATCGCCTGCTTTGGCGAGCTGCTCATCCACAGCTTTAATATAAAAATTAAGCTTGCCTGCGTGCTCTGGCTCGAAGTCTCCAAGCTTTAATTCGATCACTATATAGCAATGCAAATGCACATGATAAAACAACAGATCGATATAAAAATCACGTTCGCCCACTTGCAACGGGTATTGCTTGCCAATGTAAGCAAAGCCTGCGCCGAGTTCGAGTAAAAACTGAGTAATGTGTTTTACCAGTCCTTGCTCTAATTCGCGCTCTGAATGATTTTTGGCGAGACTTAAAAAGTCAAAAATGTATGGGTCTTTTAAGGTTTGAATTGCCAACTCTGATTGCGCGGCAGGCAAACGCTGCTCAAAATTATGTAGGGCTTGACCGTCGCGTTGCCACAGGCCACTTTCAATTTGGTGCACCAACACATTACGGCTCCAGCCATGATCTAATGTGTTACTCACATAATAAGCCGCCTCGTTAGTGGTTTTGCACTTACTGATAATTTGAATATTGTGCCCCCAAGGGATTTGCACTAATTGGGCAACAAGCTGTTGCCCAATTGCATCACTTGAGAAAAATTGATACCACTGGCGAATATACTTAAGGTTGCGCTGTGAAAAGCCTTTCATTTGTGGAAATTCGGCCATTAAATCTTGGCTGAGTTGGGCTAATAACTTATCGCCCCATGCGGCTTGCTGTTGGCGGGCAACTATTTCTTCGCCTAGTTGCCAATACAAGGTTAAAAGCTCGGTATTTACTTTAACAACGGCTTTTTGCTGGCTTGATGCCACCTTTTGTTTAAGCTCTATTAGCCATTGTTTGTATTCTGCACTTTGCAGTAATGCTGGGTATTTGTCGCTCATTACGAGTGTACCTCTTGCAACAACTTCATTATGTCACTGCTCACAGCATCAAGTTCTTCGTCAATCTCGGCTAAATCACGTGGTGGCTGGTATTCATAAAAATGGCGGTTAAACGGTATTTCGTAACCGACTATGCCTAGCTCGCCGTCTTTATCATCGCACTTAGTAGCGTTAATCCATGCATCACTTACGTGCGGAGCTACTTCGCGGTTAAAGTAGTTTTCTACCATTTGGGTTGTGCTAATACTTGGCTGAGCTGAGCCGTCTAAATAAGCTTCTTTTAACGGTACATTTTCATTATCGCGTAAGTCGCCATCTTGCTTATAAGTCACGACCTTGCCTTGCCACTTTGTTACATTACCTTGATATTCAAATGCACCGTACATTGGGCTTGCTGAATCTTTAAATAATTTATCAACCACGCATTCCGCTGCTGGATTTTTAAAGGTAATGGCATCAAGCAGTTGTTTTTTCTCTTTGGTGTCGAGCTTAATATCTAAGGCTTTAAGCGCTTGTGTATAGGTAATGTCAAACTGGTTAAAGTCGTCTGATTGCAAGTGCTTGCCACCAGCATCGTCACTTAATTGTGTTTGTAGCTGCTGTGCTTTTTCCATAAGGGCTTTTTGGAATAACCAAAGCTTAGGCTCTAGTACATCTTTAATTTGTTTTTCTTTCAGCTCTGGGAAGTCGGCTTTAATAATGGCTCTGGCTTCAACTTCAACAGCGCTCAAATCGCCATATTGATGATTACCCGAACTGCCACCTAAATTATCCGTAGACCACTCTTTACCAAACTTTTCATAAAGCGCCATCATGGCTGCATTGTAGGGCTTAGGCGCAAAACGCAGTGATGTAATGGCTTCATCCGTCACTTGAGTTGACAACCTAAGTGGGCGCTCTATGGTGATACGGCGATAACCAAACTCATAGGTATTAAATATTTTACTGGCAAAGGTTTTTGCTACATCGGCTTTAGGGTTAGCCGCTTGGCGACCTCGGCTACTTTTAGCTTCGGTTGGTTTAGCTAGCCCTAGCTCTTCTAGGGTTGTTGTTTCTACTTGTTCAAAGTTACCAAAGCTACGAGTGATTAGTTTAATGTCGCCTTCGCTCATAATATTACGTTTAGAGCCAAGAGATTTACGCATTTTACCGCATAGGTTAGCGCCATTAATTAGCTGAACCTTGTTTTTTCGCTCAGCGCTTTGCTGCGCTTTTTTATTAGATAAGACCCACACATAGGTAGCAATACCTGTGTTGTAAAACATATCGGTAGGTAAGGAAATAATTGCCTCAAGTAAGTCAGACTCTAAAATATAGCGACGAATTTCGCTTTCACCGCTGCCTGCTCCGCCCGTAAATAAAGGTGAACCATTTAGAATAATACCAATACGCCCGCCGCTGTTAGTAACATCTGCAGAGGCATCGCGCATTTTACTAATAAGATGCATTAAAAATAATAATGAGCCGTCTGACACTCTTGGTAGGCCTGCGCCAAAGCGTCCATCAAAGCCCTTAATGGTATGTTCTTCTTTAATATCGCCTTCAATCTTTTTCCAATCGACCCCAAACGGAGGGTTAGACAGCATGTAATCAAACTTATCTACTGCTAGCTGATCATTCGATAAGGTATTACCTAGTTTGATGCGGCTTACGTCTTGCCCTTTAATAAGCATATCGGCTTTACAAATAGCGTAAGACTCTGGGTTTAACTCTTGACCAAATGCGCGCATAACCGCATTAGGGTTAAGCTCATGTACGTACTCCATACCTGATGATAAAAAGCCGCCAGTTCCCGCTGTTGGGTCATAAATGGTGCGAATAATACCTTCTTTGGTTAGGGCGTCGTCGTCTTCCATAAATACCAGCGAAGTAGTTAAACGCACTATATCGCGAGGGGTAAAGTGTTCCCCTGCGGTTTCGTTAGAACTTTCAGCAAAGCGACGTATTAACTCTTCAAACACTAAACCCATATCGTGATTTGATATAGCTTGCGGGCTTAAGTTGGTCGTTGCGAATTTTTTAACTACTTTAAAAAGTAAGTTGGCGTCATCTAATAGCCCTATAAACTCATCAAACTTAAAGTGCTCAAATATTTCGCGGGCATCGGCTGAAAAGCATTGAATATAACGCTCAAGATTGGCTTTAATATCACCCTGCCCCATTTTTCCTAAATCCATAGGCGAGGTATTAAAAAAGGTTAAGCCGTTTGTAGCTCTGACCAACAGCTTTTCTTGTGCATCTTCTGGGAGGTTTAACGTTTTAATGCGCTCAAACTCGGCGACTACTGCATCTTTACTTGGTGCAAGCACACACTCAAGGCGACGTAATAAAGTAAAAGGTAAAATAACACGGCCATATTGAGACTGTTTAAAGTCGCCGCGAAGAAGGTCAGCTACTGACCAGATAAAAGCAGCTGTTTGAGAAAAGTTATTATTAGTTGTCATTTTAATCTTCCATAAAGTAATCGCTATCGAGCGCTTTTACTTCAAATACATGTTTGGTGCTTACACCTAAGTTATGGGTGAGCATGAGTTCGGTTAGTTGTGCGCCATCCACCAGCACTATGCGCTTTTCTATCATGCCTACGTATTCGAGGGCATCCTTACTAAAGCTGCTGGTGGTAATGAACACGCCCTTTTTAGCACGGTGCATATCAAGCGCACCTGCAAAGGCTTGTATATCTGGGCGACCAACTGTTTTATTGGTATAACGCTTGGCTTGCAAGTATATCATTTCAAGACCAAGTTTATCTTCTTTGATTACACCATCAATGCCACCATCCTGCGTATATTGTGTGGCTTGCCCTGCATCTTTTCGTGAACCGCCGTAACCCATGGCGAGCATTAAATCGACCACTAGGTTTTCAAAAAATACTGGGGATGCTGCTAATATCGCTTTTAGTATTTCGTCACTTAGGTTGGTATTGAGCGTATCTACTGCGGCTTCTATGAGCTCTTCAGGGGTTTTATTAGAGTTATTACTTACTATGCTGGTGGTATTTACTTGTGCGGGCTCACTTGAATCTTTAGAGCGTGTTTTAAAATCGAGGAAAGCATCGAACTTACTTAAATATTGGTTATTGATTGGCTCGCCCGATTCGATTGCAGCTAACCCTTTTTGTGTGATTTTACAAAAAGCCCTTTTAGGCTGCTCTATTAAACCCGCTTGAACTAGGTAAGTTTTAGCCCAACCCAAGCGATGATAGGCATATGTTTGCTTACCGCTGGGTATGCGGAGCTTTAGTTGATCGGCACTAAGCCCAAGTTTACGGTAAACATCGGCATCAATATCACGCAGTTTAACGGTTTTACCGTCGGCTAAACATGCTAGCAACGGGGTCATAAATGATTGGTAATCAGGAAGTGACATAGAATTCCTTTACTAGTGAAGTAGCTATAATCCATTATTAAGTAAAAGATATTATATAAAACTGACCCGTTTATCAAAACAAAGGCTGCTTTAACTCTTGCATGGTAGTGAAATGGTAAATTTAAAGACCAAAGGTGATCGAATACAAGAGCGATCACCTTTTAGAATGTATACAAGGTTAGTCATAAAAACCTTAAGACACTGAATTTAAATGAGAAATAAAAATACATTTGATTGTTTGGTAGCTTGATCGGAAACTTTCCTTTTTTTATTTTACCGTGTTAAAGCGACTCTGCTGTGTACCAAGCCCACCTAAATCCTTAAAAGTCGAACGACAAAGTGCCTTTATACCTCATAAAATGTTTATAAATTAGAAGTCTGGATTCGTAACTGTCATCTTTATTAAGCTTTTTGAGGGTTTCTAACTGCACTAAGCACAAGGCTTTATATTCAAAGTCAGATAGCTGTTTATCTAAGGGTACACCATGCATTACCTTAGCCCTGCCGCCATGCTTAAGAGCATTTTTGTTACCTTTTGGCGCACCTGCGCCTTTTCTTTTACCACCCCTAGCCATTTAACTACCCTCATTATATTCAAGTCTACTTGAAGAGTAGTTTTTTACTGATTGCGAGACACGCCGTTTTGAATAGCATTTAGCAAGGTAACTAAGCCTGTAAACGGCCTCCTTAAAGTTATCGTAAAAGTTAGGCTGATTAATGAATAACTGATAAAAGCAATGCTCAGGTATATATAGTGTTCCACCAGCCGAAGCCTTGAACCATCCAGTCTGAATTAAACTTATGACCTTACTAGGGTGCATAATTTTATGACCATTAAAAAAGTAAGCTATATGGTAATGCTGCTTATCCGCTTTATTTTGCTCCCTTACCCATATATAGGCGAACTCACCGTATGTATTTTTTATTTTCTTTTGAATACTATTAATAAACTGTGAAACAACTTTATTGTCTTTACTATATTGTTCTAATCTTAAATCGAGCCTGAGTACTAGCACTTTGGAAAACTTACAAAGCATCACATCCAATTGCTTTAGGGTAGCTTTAATAATGTCGTAGTAATATCCACTTGGGAAATTCATTATCTCCAAAGCCATATAAGATTCTTCTGATAGTTTTTGATAATGTACTTCAACACCATATTTATCTTTTAATTTTTGAACTAACTGAGATGGCATGATTTTCTCTAAATATTATAAATAACCTGCATTACAACAATGAAGTTAACCCCACTATGATTGACGTTTTAAGCAAGTAAAGGTCATATAAAAGGGTCTAACTAATGAAATAACATCCCTTGTAATCCTAAGAAGTGCTAATTTGGTTGAGTTGCTTTACCTCTGTCAAAGGCCAACCAGTAACCTTTTGAACTAACTCCACAGGCTCTGAAAGAGTCCTTTCTTTTACTAGCTTGCCTATTAAGTAAGACGAAAAACCAAAGTGCTTTTGAATCGCAACTTTTGAAATAAAAACATCTTCATCAGCAATTTTAACTTCTCGTTTAGCTAAAAACCTCATGCTTGTACTCTTGAGTCAATCCAATCAATAACATCACTATATTGCCACCCCATAGCCCGACCGCTTTGTACGAGCTTGATACTCTGCGGGAACTCGCCTTTACTCTGTAAGTCGTAAATCATTGTTCGAGATAAACCAGTTAAAGTTTGTACATCTTTAAGGCGAAGAATTCTTTTGCTGTTAGTTAATAGGTTATTTAAATTCATGATACTGCTCCGAATCATTTGAGACTTTGTCCCGTTAATTTCTAAGATAGACAGGTATGTCCGTCTAGGTACGAAGCTATATTGCAAAACTTTTTTCATCGTTTAATTAACTATTCCGTGAGGAATCAGCATTAAAACAACTCAAGTGCACGAAAATCATACATAAAACTTAATTTTTTATAATTTAATTGAGTTGCTACTAATATATGTGAGTAATTTAAAGAGTATTTATGGTTAATTATTAGTTTTGTCTAACAAAGTAATTTTTAACTGATTAGCACTGCATACTTATGGTAAAAGCCCGTAGTTAGAAACTGACAAGGCTTTATGACTGTGCTCTATAGTTTGTATTTAACCTTTTTGTTATTTGCTAATCCTGCCCCATTAAATGAATACTTAATTCTGAGCTCAAGTAGCTGTGATTCAATAGGTGTTAAACAACAATTACTTGGCTGCGAAAAAAATGCAGGACTTATTGCTCTGATCTCATTATAAATAGACTGGCTATACATAAACTCATCTAAATCGGTTAAGGACTTGCTGCCTGATATTTTAATTAATGATTTAAGATGTGAGAGTATATATTGAGTTACAAGCTTTGCAGAAAGCCTCATTATAAGAGGAACATGAAGTGGCTCTACTTCCTCATCGTAACGCAATTCATACTTTAATAAGTAATGTAAGACACCTAGGCACTTGCTTAAATTAGCATCTGTTGAATCAGTGATAGTGTGATTGTTGTATTCGAACTCTTCACTTTTATAAAATGTTGAGTAAAGTTCATAAATATCAGAGCTATACTCACGATTTAAAAAAACAACAACCTTATCTCTTAATTTCAGCATCTCACTATTTGGCTTTCCTTTGCCTATTTCTATATTTAAATATTTAGCAATTTTTTGGGATGAACTCTTTTTTTCTATAAGCATTGCACTATCTAGTGAAGTCTTAAAAAAAATATCCACGCCACTGATAATCGCCCAATCGTTATTGGCAAAACCTAGATTTTTAATTGCGCAAAAAATCTCTTTAGAAAGCTTTAAATAAGTTTGAGTTTTTATTTGCTTGCCAATATTAGCTTTTTGCGCTTTTTCTTTCGTTTGTTGATGAAGAAGTAAGCTATTAGCAAACCGATGAAGGGTGTTGTATTCGCCTATTAGAGCACCTAATGTAAATAACTCTAAGCCTTCAGGTTGCTTATTGTTTAGTACATTAGCTAAAAGTTCTTCCGCTTTTGTTTTTAAGTGACTAAGGCTAACTCCTGTTAAATGCAACAAATCAAAGTCATTTAATATCCTATCCGATGTATTAGCTTCAATCGCGTAAATAGACGTGATGATATCTTTTAGTATTTGCTTTAAACAAACTTTCTCTCCCTCTGCAGACTGAAGCCGAGAGGGATCAAAATCAATCCGTTGAATTGTTGTTTCTTGTAGCAAATTAAGGTTAGCTAACGCTTTAAAGTTAGACAAGCGACTGTACCTTAGCGTTATGAATATACTCACTCCACCAGCACATTATTTCTCTTCTACTTTCTAAGTAGTCACTTCGATTATATGCAGCTCGAACTTGGTTCGTGTCTTGATGCGCTAATGCAACCTCTATTAACTCAAATTCAAATAACCTAGATTCATTTAACGCGGTGCTTGCAAGTGATCTTAAGCCATGAGCAACAAGCTCTCCTTTATAGCCCATTCGACCAATTGCGGTATTTGGGGTTTGAGGATTCATATGTCCTCTAGGGTTTCTATCAGCGGGAAAAATATATTCACGATGACCACTTATCGGTCTCATCAATTCGAGTAATTTTAACGTTCTTGGAGTTAATGGTATTTTATGGACTTTAGCTGCTTTCATTTTTTCTGCAGGTAATATCCACACATTGTTTTCTAAGTCTATCTCAGACCATTTTGCTTTTGTGGCTTCATTTGGCCTTACCATTGTATGTAATTGCCACTCAATCGCACATTGAGTAGGAAACTTTATACTGGCTCTTAAAAGATCTCCCATAAGTTCAGGCATCCTTATAACATCTATCGTTGGCATCGGCTTTGTTACAGGTTTTGCAAAGGCATCCCTAATCCCCTCTAAAGGGTTATGTTTGATGACTCCTGTATTTACTGCGTAGCGCATAATTTGATTGAGGATCTGACACGTCCTTCCCACTGTTTCAAGAGCACCTTTTGCAGCAACAGGCTTTAATGTATTAATTGTAATTACTGCATCGATACTACTTATAGGTCGCTTACCTAATTCAGGAAGTACATGGTTTTTAACCTTACCCCAAATGCCTTCTGCGTGCTTAGGCTTTACTGCTAACTTTTTAATTTCAAACCATTCCCACGCTACTTTCTCTAAAGTATTTAAACGTGCTTGGGTCTCTTGAGTATATTGTTGCTCTTTGTACTCTTTTGGGTCTATTTCATTAGCAAGAAGCCCGCGCGCCTCTTCTCTTTTTGCTCTAGCGGCGGCAAGGGTAATTTGAGGATACTGTCCAAAAGAAAGGTTTGTTCTTTTTTTAGTAAATGGCTTGTAGTACTTAAATATCCAGCTTTTAGTGCCATTAGGTCTAATAGATAGCTGAAGCCCACTACCATCAGAAAGTGAATACTCCTTTTCCTTAGGCTTAGCTTGCTTAATTTGCGTATCGTTGAGGGGTTTTACAGTTCTGGCCATTTCTTTTATATATACCATGCTCTAGCCCTGTGAATTCAAGGCTTTCTGAGTTTTAGTACCACAGCATTTTCACGAATGAGTGCTGTGGTACTAACCATGGTACTAAAAATACTGGATGTAGGTAAACACCTTGGGATATCACAGGCAATAAAAAACCCGCTAACCTATGTGGTTAGCGGGTTTCCTGTATCTGTTCGGATGTTATCGAACAGCAAATTGGTGGAGCTGGGGGGATTTGAACCCCCGTCCGAAAAGCCTCGACCGTCGGTACTACATGTTTAGTATTGTCATTTAATTAACCTTTAAGTCCCGGACAAACACGGTAAATAAAGGCGAGGCCGCTTAGTTTTAACGCTTCAACCCCGGCCAGGGTTTCCGTCGCGATCAGGTGTTAGGGTGACACTCCAAAATCCAGTCCACAAGAATACATGGAAGGAGCGCTAGCCAGCCTAAGCTGCTAGAGAGTAGTTATCGTCGTTTGCGATTACTTTAGGTTGCGGCTGTTTAACGAGGCAAACCGCACCTCGACATGCACCTTGGGCTTCTTGAATTCCGTCGAATCCTAATCAGCCCCTGAATTAGTAACTCAATTCAGAGCGTGCAAACAGTATAACTGAGTAAAGTACTGATACTCAAGGCCTAGTAACGCTTTATTTTAATTGCGTGCACTAACCGAGCATTAAGTAACCAAAATTTAGTTTATGCAAGCCCATATAAACATTTGCTTAACAATGTGTTTAACCTGTGTTCAAATAAGGAGTTAAGGTTTTTGTCATTTCTAAACCTTTAGTTGTAAAAAACAAAAATAATAACAGGCATAGAGTAGGGAATTAATAAATGTCGGTTTTTTCATTTGATCAAAATACAGGGTTTGTCTCTTTAGTTAGTCACCCTATTGATAGTGGCTTTCCTGTTACGAGTACTCAGCTTACGCAAATGCTCGAACAATCTGAGTTTAGTGAGTACGAAGCTGTCATTGCCAATATTGGAAAGCTTTTTGCGCCAACTAAAAACTATCAGGAAGTATCACTTGTCGTTGCTAAAGCGGTAGATGCGTCGCTTGTCATTAATATTGATGAAAAAAACATGGTCGCAGAAGCAACATTAACTACCGCTAAAGGTGGTGCGCTTTTGTCTATGGAAGGTGCGCAAAAAGCGCTTGCTGATGCAGGTGTTAAAAAAGGAATAAGCCCACGCGCGCTTGATACCTTTTTAGGCCAGCAGTTTGAAAAACCAGCAGGAAGCTCTTATAGCGCCATAATTGCACATGGGCGTAATCCTAAAAAAGGCAGCGATGCTAAATTTGTGCGCTTATGCTCAACAGCCCAAGACCGTGTGCTTAGCCCACAAGCTAAGGAAGGTGGTAAGGTTGATATGAAAAATCTTGGCGCTATTATCACCGTAAAACCTGGTACTCCCTTAATGCAGCGTATTGCCGCTACTCCTGGAGAAGATGGCTATACGGTATTTGGCGATTCAATTAGTGCAAAACCAGGTACAGATCACCAACTCCAGCCTTTCGAAGGTACAAAAGTAGATCCTAATAATCCTAATATGCTTATTGCCGACTGCAAAGGTGTGCCCGTTGCCCTACCCCGAGGAATGCGTGTAGATGACGTTTTATGCTTTGATAACGTAGATGTAAGTACAGGCCACGTTGATTTTGATGGTAGCGTAATTATTACTGGCGATATTAAAGACGGCATGCGTGTAAAAGCCAATGGTGATATTACGGTACTGGGTTTTGTAGAATCAGGAGCTGTTGAAAGTAAAAGTGCGGTAACCATTATGCTTGGCGCAATTGGTAGAAAACGTGAAGGCGAGGAAGCATTTACATGCTCTATAACCGCTCTGCGAACTATTTCTATTGGTTATGCTCAGTACTGCAATATTAAATCCGAACAAGATTTATTTATTGAACGCCAAGCTCTACATTGTGATTTAAGTGCTAGGCGGTTAATACGTGTAGGCAAAGCAAACGATCCGCGAGGTAAAATTATTGGCGGTAATATTTTAGATGCTATGCGCATTGAAACAGGTGAGCTAGGCGCGCCAGCCGGTACTAAAACGCGCGTATTTTTAGCGCAACTCTGGTTTGAGCTTCGCCAAAAGCAAACACAAATAACCGATTTTGAAAAAGTACTTGCGACTAAAGTAACCGCTTTACAACAGGCTCGTGAAAAAGCGAGTAAAATTGCGGGGGCTGCTCAGCGCCAGCAATTCATGAATAAGATAACTGAAAATGAAAAGCATATAAAAATACGCTCTGCACATATTCATCGTCAAAAACTACTTATTAAGCAAAAAATAGTGCAATTACTTGCCAGTAGTCGTTTAAAAGTAAATGAATTAATGCACCCTGGTGTGGAGCTTAAAATAGCGAAAGATTCTAAACAATTTTCGCGTATTTACCCGCCCCACCTAGTTAAGCTAACTGAGGGTAAAATTACTCAGACGTTTTAGTTTCTTCGTTATTTTGTGTATCAGTTTCAACTTCGCCATTTGCGTCGCAATCGTCGGTTGGCGCTAATGGCCAACCACCTAATTGCTGCCAGCGGTTTACTATTAAGCAATAAAGCTCAGCTGTACGTTCTGTGTCGTAAAGCGCTGAGTGTGCTTGGCTGTTATCAAACTCGATACCTGCCGCTCTACATGCTTTTGCTAATACAGTCTGCCCTAACGCTAAACCCGCTAAAGATGTTGTATCAAAGCTTACGAACGGATGAAATGGCGTACGCTTAATGTTATTACGCTCTATTGCTGCATTTAAAAAGCCATGATCGAATGCGGCATTATGCGCCACAATAACTGAGCGTTGGCACCCTGCGGCCTTTTGCGCTTTGCGTACTACTTTACATATTTCTTTAATTACTTCGTCTTCAGGTACTGCGCCACGTAATGGTGAAAACGGGTCTATACCGTTAAAGTCGATGGCTGCTTGTTCTATATTAGCGCCTTCGAATGGCTGAACATGAAAATGAACAGTATGATCTATGCTGAGCAGTCCTTCGTCATCCATTTTTAAAACAGAAGCTGCTATTTCTAACAAGGCATCTGTCTCTTTGTTAAAACCTGCAGTTTCAACATCAATAACAACAGGAAAAAATCCACGAAAGCGTTTTGCGAAAGGTGTTTGCTCAGTATTTGCCATAGTCTTCTTTGTTTATACGTGTAAGCTGACTATTATGTCAAAATTGATGCCCCCTAGGCTAGGGGATTTAAGTATTTATTGCTTTAAAATTGTAGGCACATAACTTGCTTTAACTTATAAGTTAGTTACGTAGAGAACAAACTAATCATTGCAGTCGTTAATTTGCCAAATTATTGGCATTCCCGGATAGCTGGAGAGCACCATGAAGTATAAGTTGTTATTTATTAGCCTTAGTATAAGTGCAGTGCTTTGCAGTACTCACTCGCAAGCTGCTATGCGCCAATACACAGCAACCCAAGACAACTCCAACTGGGAAGTCGTTAAAACAACGCGCTTACAATGCCAATTAAATCATGAAGTTCCTTATTATGGGGAAGCTATTTTTAAAGCTTCAGCAAGTAAAAATAAAAACTTAACGTTTAATTTAGATATGGTTGTACGCCCAGATAATTACGCAATTGCTGGTTTAAAAGCCGTGCCACCGTCTTGGCGAGCAGGCTTACCAGCCCGTGATATTGCAAATATGAAATTACTTAAAAAGTTTGATGGTGAGCTGGGCAATAAAACCGCATGGGAGATGCTTAGTGAGCTTGAAAAAGGCTACTACCCTACTTTTTATTATCAAGACTGGCAAAACAGTGCCGATAAAATTGCCGTTGGTATATCGAGTGTAAACTTTAAACAAGCTTACTGGGCTTTTTTACAATGCCGTGATGAGCTACTCCCTTACAGCTTTGAAGATATTTCGTTTACTGTAATGAACTATCAATCTAACAGCAGTAAATTAACTAAATCGTCGCAACAACGCCTTGATAAAATTGCTGAGTATTTAAAAAATGATGCAAGCATAGAGTCCATTAGCATTGACTCATACACCGATAGTTATGGCGGCCGCTGGAATAACTTAGATTTATCGCGCAAGCGCGCCAAAACTATAAAAGATTATATGGTGAGCTTGGGTGTCGATGAAGCAAAAGTGCAAACCACCGGTTTAGGCGAAAAACGCTTTGTTGATAATAACGATAACATTTTAGGCCGAGACAAAAACCGTCGTTTAATTATTCAAATAGAGAAAATGTAGTAAAACTAATTGTGTTTACTTTCTTTAGCTTTAAAAACTTATCACCAAATTGAAAAATGTAGTAAAACTAATTTGCGCTTACTCTCTTTTGCTTTAAAAATTTATCACCAAATTGGAAAAAACCCAGACTAATTAAAATAATAACCGCACCAATGATTAGCTCTTGGCTTAATGGCTCATTGTTTAGCCAAGCTCCTAAGCCTAACGCAAAGCTAGGAGTTATGAGCGTAGTAAGTGATACCGTACTCGCATTTAGGTTTTGCAGTACATGAAAATACGCCAAAGCCCCAACTAAAGATCCAAACACACCTAGATAACCAATTGCCCACAATGATTTTGCACTCCAGTTTTGTATATGCAACTGACCATCTAATAACCACCAAGCAATAAAAAAGAGTGGGGTTACAAAAACTAAGGCACCAAATGTTGTTGCCATAGGGTGAATCGCAATTTGTACGCGTTTAATCATCACACCACTTAAACTAAAAAAGCAAACAGCCATAAACACATAAAGCAACCCGAGCCCTTGGGTTTGCGAGTTTTGTACTTGGTTATAACTAACAAAATATAAGCCGATTAAGGCGCACGCTAACGCCACTAATTTAATCGGGCTAAATTTAGGTTCATTTAATAACTGCTGAGCAAGCAACCCCGACAAAATAGGTGCAAGGCCAAACATAAGCGAAATAATACCCGAAGGGACTGTTTTAGCTGCCATATAGCTCAGTAACATACCGCCAAAAATACCTATACTCGAATAAAAATAAAGTAAGCACGCATTTTTGCTCCAAGGTACTCTAATGTTTGTTATGGCAACAATTAAACCACCTAAAAACAACCCCACCAGCATACGCATTAATACAGCAAGCGTTGGCGATACTGTTTCACTGCTCCACACAATCCCCAGAGGTGTAGTAGACCAAATGAGAACCATAAAAAAATACGATACTTTTACCGGCACATGCCAATCCTTAGCGTTTTATAACGCAATCCAACGTACATAAAATTATACCCTCACCACCCTATTTTAATACTTTTAAATGCATACAAGTCCTTAATAAATACAGTTGTAAATTGTAAGTTACATTTTAATACTGCTCTTTTATTACAAAACTATTTGAGATTTGAGTAACTAGTTATATCGTGCATGTATATTAATAATAATTAAGGTAATTAAGTGCTTAAAAATAAAACAACTGGAAGCATGTTAATTGTTGCTGGCACAACTATTGGTGCAGGTATGTTGGCATTGCCAATTGCATCTGCCGGGCTTGGGTTTAGTACTGCCCTTGCATTAATAATTGCTAGCTGGTTACTAATGACCTACACCGCACTACTCATGCTAGAGCTACACCAATATGCACCACGCGATGCAACGTTAAATACGTTGGCTAAATTATGGCTTGGAAAGCGTGGACAATACATCGCGAATTTTTCGATGGTTTTTTTATTTTACGCTTTATGCGCTGCTTATATTGCAGGTGGTGGTGCACAACTTCAAGCGCGTATAAATATAGGCTTTGATGTAAATATAGCCCCACAGTTTGGCTCTGTGATCCTCGCTGTTATTATTGCAAGTGTGGTAACGCTGGGCACAAGCAAGGTAGATAAACTAAATAGAGTGTTATTTACAATAAAAATTATTGTATTAGCTAGTTTGTTTTACATGCTAACCCCTTATGTACAAGGTAAGCATTTATTAGAGATGCCTGTAGAGCAAGGGTTAATCCTTTCAGCTATACCGGTTATATTTACTTCGTTTGGCTTTCATGGCTCTATTCCTTCTATTGTTAAATATGTTGGTGTAGAAATAAAAGTACTGCGCAAAGTAATGATTGCTGGAGCCGCCCTACCTTTAGTCATTTATATTTTTTGGCAACTACTTAGCCAAGGTATTATGAGCCAAGTTGACTTACTCAACAGCCAAGGCCTTAGTGGCTTTGTATCAAGCGTGGCAAGTATTGCGCATAACCCAAGTGTAGCAACGGCCGTTAAGTTATTTGCTGATTTAGCACTTGCGACATCATTTTTAGGGGTGAGTTTAGGGTTATTCGATTTTTTTGCTGATACATTTAAAAAAGGTGACAATAAAACGGACCGAATTAAAACGGCCTTAATTACGTTTATTCCGCCGCTTGGCTTTGCATTATTTTATCCTCAAGGCTTTATTATGGCTTTAGGTTACGCAGCAATAGCACTTGTCGTACTTGCAATATTTTTGCCCGTAGCAATGGTTTATAAACAGCGTACAACATCAAGTAAAACAGGCTACAAAGTTAAAAGTGGGAATGTTGGGCTTGGCATAGCAGCTATATGTGGCATAACGATTATTGCTGCGCAGTTTATGCAAATGGCGGGGCTAATTCCTGCTATCGGTTAAAGCTTTTTGTTTTAATTTAGATAATAAAAAACCGCACATCATTAGATGTGCGGTTTTTTTATATTAACTGCGTTTATTTACAAACGTCAGCTACAGCATTTGAAAAGTATTCAATATTTGACTGGCTAACACCTGCAACATTTACGCGGCTAGAACCAACAATATAAATACCATATTCTTTTTGTAGGCGAGCAATTTGCTCTTTATTAATACCTAAGAAAGAAAACATACCGTTTTGGCGTTCAATAAATGAGAAGTCTTGCGCAATATCTTTAGTTGCTAAGCTTTCTTTAATTAAGCTACGTAAGCCATTTATGCGGCTACGCATTTCATCAAGCTCTGAGTGCCATAATTGTGTAAGCTCTGTACTGCTTAAAATAGTATTAACAATATCAGCACCATGCGCTGGCGGCATTGAGTAAATACTACGTACAACGCTTAGCATTACAGAGTTTGAAATATCTGCTGTTGCGCTATCTTTTGCAATTAGTGAACATGCACCAATACGCTCGCGGTATAAGCCAAAGTTTTTAGAACATGAAGAACAAATAATTAGCTCTTCTACTGCATCAGCTAAAATACGTAAGCCACGTGCATCTTCTTCAAGTGAAGCTCCAAAGCCTTGGTATGCAATATCAACAAGTGGTGTAAAGCCAACTTCTTTTGCAAGTTCGGCAACTGTGTTCCACTGTGTTTCGTTTAAGTCCATACCGCTTGGGTTATGACAACATGCATGCACTAAAACTACATCACCTTTAGGCACTTGTTTAAGTGTATTGATCATTTCATCAAACAGTAAGTCTTTATTTTCGTAATCGTAATACGGGTATTCTTTTACTGTTAAGCCTGCAGCTTCAAACAAGCTAATATGGTTTGCCCATGTTGGATTAGTTACCCATACTGTTGCATCTGCATTGCAACGCTTAATAAATTCAGCTGCAACGCGAAGTGCACCCGTACCACCTGGCGCTTGCGCAGTACGTACGCGATTTGCTAGCAATGCTTGATGTTCGCCTAGTAGTAACTGCTCCATCTTTTGGCAGTAATCTAAGTTACCCGCTAAACCAATGTAAGATTTGCTCATTTCGTTTTCAAGACGAAACGCTTCAGCTTTTTTAACCGCTTTAAGAACCGGTGTATTGCCTTGCTCATCTTTGTAGACACCTACACCTAAATCAATTTTATTAGGGTTTGTATCTTGTTTATAGGCCGCCATAAGGCCAAGAATAGGATCTGTTGGTAATGGTTTTAATACTGAGAACATTGGCTATCTCTTATCGTTATTTAGGGGTTAGCTGTTAAGCTAAGCTTAACATAAAAGCACATCATGTTGACTAGCGTTATTTACACTAGAAAGTGAGGAATTTTAATACAACATGCAATTAAAACGGCAAGCGTCTTTTCATCAAAAAAATCATTTTTAAAGGCTTCAGCATCTACAATACCAACACATTCATTTTGTGTATTAAATAAAGGTAAGCAGGTTTCTGATTTAACTTTAGGATCGCATGTGTAGTATTCACCACCTTGTGATAAGTACTCTTCAACGTTATTAATAATACGGCCCTTGTGAGATAGCGCAACCTGCACGTTATTACTACCTGCCGCAAATGCTTGCGTTAAAGGGAACAACGGACGACTAGGCGCACCATGATAAGCCAATTTTAATAGTTGCTTACCTTCACTAGTATTAGTTGATTGATAAATACCATACCAATCAACACTTGTTTGTTGCTCAATGTAGCTCACAATACTTTGTAAATTAGCTAGCTTGAACTGGGTTTGCTCATCATTTTCAAGATAATCAGTTAATTTGAATGGCTCATCTTGTAGGTAACCAAATAAACTACACGCACCGCCCTCGCCAAGCTCAGGTATTTGATACTCCCAACATACATCAGGCAAAGCTGTGTTTGCTAAATGTAGCTCAAGCTTTTCAAGCTCTGTTGAAATCAAAGCTGGATTAGCACTTAGTTGTGCTTGTTTTAGGTAAGAAGAAATCATTTGGCCATCCATACATCTAAAGTTTCGAGAATAATAGCATGGATATTTTTGCAGAGCTAGCTCAACTTGTAGCACATTTCAACTTGGTTACCGCTGGCGTTATAAGTTACTTTTTCGGCTATTTCTTCTAGTAAAGACAGCCCTCTACCAAATTCATTATTAACCTTTGCCAACTCATCGTGCTTACTACTAAACCCTCGGCCTGAATCACAAATAATGAAATATAAACTGAGCGTATCGGGGCAATAGCGCATATCAATAATAATCATAGCATCTGTAAGTTTAGCAAGAGCTGCCTCTCTTAGTTCGTAATATCGAAAAAAGCCGTCTTCTTGTTTTTTAATCTCTGAGTTAAGTCCTAGTACGCCATGATCAAGCGCATTGTTATAAGCCTCAGACAACAGTAAAAATATATTAGAACGATGGGCATTTAGCCCCCCAACACTGCTTAAAATATTAACAACGTCGTAAACGGGGTCTGTTTTTTTTATTTGTTCTGAGTTTAAACTCAAAGATAAATTAAACGCTAAAGTAGAGAATGCTTCTCGCTCTTGCTCCTCAGGAACTAAAGGCAGGCAGTTTAGTAAAACAATGCTTAAATCGTCTTGCTGTTTAGTGCCATCTGCAAACTTAGTAACGTCAGCCACTATATCTTCGCTACTAATCATCGATTTACTTTTTAAGGTTTGTAAAAAACGCTCTTCCCCAAAAAATGTATCTTCTTTGTTTGCTGTTTCTATAATACCGTCGGTTGCTAATACTAGGCGTGTATTACTATTCGTTTCAAAGTGAATAACTTCATATTCAAATTCTTGGTCGCCTAAAATCCCCAGCGCCATATGTTGCGACTCTAATGTTTGTTTTACATTACCGTCTTTATCTATTAGGTACGCATCTGGCAGGCCGCCCATCCATGCAGAAATACTTTTACCGGATGCACTAAGCTCTATAATGGTTGCAGCACAAAACATGTGTCCAGGTAGGAGATTGTAAAGCAGTGTATTTAGCTCACAGGCAATGTCATTAATCGCCATGCCTTTTTGTACCATAGTATAAAAAACACGAGAGATAGGTAATGCACCAATAGCTGCCGCTAAGCCGTGCCCTGTAAAGTCTCCCAACATGCAATACAGATTGCCTATTGGACTTTGCGCCACTAAAAACATATCGCCGTTAAACATAGACGCCGGCGATAAATTAAAATCGAGGTACTCTTTAAACTTGCCTTGATTCTCTAATGAGTTATTAAAAATATGCTCAATTATTTCGTGTTCACGTTCAATTTGATTGTGATGATATTCAAGCAGTTTTTTTTGTTGATTTGATTTTTTACTTAGCTCTCTGGTGCGGCTATGTGCTTTAATTTTTGCATGCAAAATAACTTTTTCAAATGGTTTATGAATAAAGTCATCGCCACCTACCGCGAGGCACCGCTCAAAACTTGCTTGATCTTCTAAGGAGGTTATAAAAATAATCGGTAAGTAAACTTCACTATACTGCTGCTTTATTTTTTCAGCTGCTTCAAAACCATCCATTACGGGCATTAATACATCGAGTAAAACAATGTCTATTAGCTCTCTTTTAAGTACATTAAGTGCATCTAGCCCATTGTAAGCCACTGAAATTTTGTAACCTTCCTGCTCAAGCATTTTACTTAGTAAAATGCGATTGAGCGCCTGATCGTCAACAATCAACACATGTATCATTAGCTAATATCAAACTTTTTATCAAAACGTGAAATTTGTAGGATTTTTCTAAGCTGAGGCTGGCAATTACTTATTTCGATTGTTTGTACTTGGCTATCAATGGTTTTTTTCATGTTAAGTAACATGCCAAGTGCTGAACTATCCATATAATCAGTCTCTCTTAAATCGATAATAACCTTTACTGTTTTTTCGCTCATTTGAGCATAAGCTTGGCGAAACGATTGCACTAAATTAAAATCAAACTTACCTTTAATTTGTATTGTTAATGTAGTGCCATCGACTGATTCATTCTTAGTTAAACTCATAGTAAACTCCAATAATATTTCCTTTGAACTAAATATAACCTGTTAAAAGTATTTAGCAAAAAGAAAAACACACAACTTCAAATTTGCTATCATTTACACCAGTATTTAATTCATTTTTATCCACAAAGGTAAGGTATGAGTGATAGTCACTTAGTATATTCAACTAGTACGGGTCGCATTGACCAGCCGAAACCAGAAAAAGAGTTGCACGCTAAACTTTTTAAAGATGGTTTTATTCGCATTGAGCGTCAAACTAAAGGGCGTAAAGGCAAAGGCGTAATGCTAGTTGTTGGCATTGATCCAAAAGATCACGATTTAAAAAAGTTAGCTAAAACTATAAAAAGCAAAATGGGCCAAGGCGGCGCAGTAAAAGAAGGCATTATTGAAGTACAAGGTGATGACCGAGATAAACTAAAAGGCATTTTAGAAGCGTTAAAATTTAAAGTTAAAATTGCGGGTGGTTAACCCGCAATTTTATTAACTAGTTACTTCGCTATTTGCGAGTTCATTTAACCTTTCATACAAATTCGGTAGTTCGTGCTCAGCAATTGGCTTACTAAAATAATAGCCTTGCACAATGAAGCAATTATTATTTTGTAAAAACTGCATCTGCTCTATTGTCTCAACTCCTTCTGCGACCACGTCTAGCTTTAACTTTTGCGCCATGGCAATAATAGCTGCAGTGATTTCCATATCATTTGTATCCTCAGGGATATCTTTTACAAATGAACGGTCAATTTTCAATATATCAACCGGGAACCGTTTTAAGTAACTGAGCGACGAATAACCTGTACCAAAGTCATCAATAGAAATAGATATACCTAATGCTTTAAGCTCGTGCAATTGTGTAATGGCTGCCTCTACATTACCCATTAGCATGCTTTCGGTCAGCTCTAAATGAAGGCGCTTTGCTGAAACACCCGACTTAATTATCATTTTGCTCAGTGTTGTAACTAAGCTTGAGTCTTTAAACTGGCGGGCCGATAAGTTTATCGATATATTATTTTCTAGACCTTGTTCTGCCAATCTTACGGCAAAATCACAAGACTCTTGAAGCACCCATTCACCTAATTCAACTATAAGGCCTGTCGCTTCTGCAATAGGAATAAATTTATCTGGAGGGATTGCGCCTTCAGTTGGGTGGAACCATCTTAATAACGCTTCATAACCAACGACCTGATGAGTACGGCTATCAACTTGAGGTTGGTAGTAAACTACAAATTGCTTTTCTTTGAGCCCTATACGTAACTCATTTTCGATAAATAAACGCTCATTTGCGGCCGCGTTTAATTCTTGGCTATAAAAGTGGAAGGTATTACGTCCTTTTGCTTTTGCCTCATACATTGCCAAATCAGCATGTTTGAGTAACTGATCTTCCTCTAAGCTATCGTAAGGAGCCATAGTTATACCAATACTTGCACTGACAATAACTTCATTGCTACCTAGTTTTATGGGCACGTTCAGTGTTTTTTGAATTGTATTGGCAACATCAGCCGCGTGAGCTTGGCTTTCTATACCACTGAGCAACACTGCAAATTCATCACCACCTAAGCGCGCTATGGTGTCCTCGGCTCGTAAACGTTTTTTAAGTCTGTTTGCCACTTCAATTAATAATTGATCGCCAGCATCGTGCCCTAATGTGTCGTTAATACGCTTAAATTCGTCTAAATCAAAGTAAAACAAAGCAAATGCATAATGCCCGCGCTCTGCTAATGCCATTGATTTACGCAATTGCATTCTAAAAAATGTTCTGTTGGCAAGTCCCGTAAGGGTGTCAAAGTAAGCCAATTGTTCCATTTTACGCTGGCTTTCTTTTACAAACGAAATATCTTGTGCTGATGCTACATAACTGGTTATTTCACCGCCCTCTTCACGAATTGGCGAAACACTTAAAGACACCCAAATTGGCTCTTTGTTTAAACCAGCTATTAATGTGTCCCCGCGCCAGTAATTACGGCTGCGTAAATCTATGTCTATATCTTCAATTAAAATAGACATTTCTGAGGCAATAATATTAAGTAATGGTGCTCTATTAAAATGGCTTTCTGGATAGCCTGTCATTTCGAGCATTTTGGGGTTTACGTACTCAATGACAAAATTTTCATCGGTGATCACAACCCCAGTGCCCGAGAACGCTACCGCTTTAGATAAACGATTAGCTGCTTTTTCAGCAATTTCTTTTTCTGTAATTCTTTGGTTTAAACCATCAATAAGTTTGCGGATTTCTACCGTCATGTCTCTAAATGAGCCATTAAGCGTACCAATCTCATCTTTGTTTTCTGGCGGAAACTCTGTTGTTAGCTGACCTTTACCAAAGCTTGTTACTGCATAAACTAAAGTATGTAAACGCCGAAGCACTAGTTGATAAAGCGCCTGATGCAGCAATAAGGCAACTAATATTGCGTATAAAATAAAGAGTCCAAAAAACTTCAGTTTTAAATCTTGTAACGCAGATAACGTTGATGAACGTTTTTTATAAACCCCTATGTACCAATCTAAATCATCAATTTTACGGATATTAATAATGTGAGCTTCATCATTTTGTTCAAATGAATTGGCGTATTCTGGTAACTTCACCGCAATTGCATCGTCAATAATTGACTGCAGTTCTGGGTTTACAAATTCGTTAGTAGCGAGTGCTTTATTGTCACTACCGTAGTCAGCTAATAATGCAGGGTTTAGATTGGGATGGGCTAACAATTGCCCTTTACTATCAAATACAAGTAAGTGTTTTTCTTTATCGCCAACAGGTAAAAATGAAATAAGTTTATTAAGGGAAATATCGCTTCCCGTTACACCTAAAAACTCGTTATCAACATACACCGGCACTAGTAAGCTAATAACCCACTTTCGCCATACTGTATCGTAATAAACTTTTGACCATGCAGGCTCTCGCTCTGACCCCAACATACTTTTAATATATTTATACGTTGTACCTTGCGTAACTCTAAACTCGGCTGGTGCATTTAATGCCCAGTTTGGAGGAGAAACACGAATGAAATCGTCATCGGTAATTAAATAAAAGTTAAAAAAGTCATGTACCAGAGTCGGAGAAATTATACGCCATAACATTTCAGAATCATTAAATAGGCGTTTATAAAAAGGAGAGTAATTTTGCTGTGGTAAAAATGCTGCTGATAATCCGTCAGCCGAGGCACTTCGAATGGTACCATCGCTATTAAACTGTAACTGTGATTTATTACCTAAATTAATTGGTGAATTAGATTGAAAAAGCTGCTCTGTCACTACGTTATTAGCTTGCTGAGCAATATTTATTTTTGTTTTAATACGCTCATTAAACTGCTTCACTAATAAATCTGTAGAGCTTTTTAACACCTCATGTTCTTCAAAAACAAGTTGTTTCTCTTCAGATTTAAGCATTAAGGCAGCCGCACATACCCCTGCTATTAAACAAATAGCAGATATAAGCAGTGAAAGTTTTACACTTAAAGAATTCAATCCAAAACGAGATGGAGGCCGTCTGTAAACCACGGGTCAACCTTAATTATTAATAATTGTTATTATTTGAACCAGTTAACGAAATATACCAGATCCGCATTCATATTTATAAATTATTTGTAAAGTTTCTATAATAATCACCTAAGGTAAATAAATAGTACCCTAAGCTTATTTAGATCTTTATTGACATTGTTGGCAACTCTCCATACATTAACCGTATGAACATATTTATCTCTCGCACTTTTTTTTCGTTTTTTAGCTTCTTTATATAGAAGAGGCTTCCCTGTTTGTGAGATAAAATCAATCGAATAGTAAAGCCTCCCAACCGGGAGGCTTTTTTGTTTTTGCTGTGTAATAACAGCCTACTTTTGGAATGAGGATACCAAAATGACAAATGATGTATTAAATGCACTAAGACACGATATAAATGAAATAGACTCCGACCTACTCGTGTTATTAGCTAAACGCCGTCGCATTAGCCACGGTGTGGTTGAATATAAAATCGCCAACAACAAGCCAATTCGCGATGAAGCACGTGAACTCGCGCTTCTAGAAAAATTAATTGGTTATGGTAAGTCACTGGGTTTAGATGCTTACTACGTAAATAATGTGTTTCAAACTATTTTGGAAGATTCAGTTTTACACCAACAAGCAATGTTACAAAAAAACCTTAATCCAGACGCACTGAGTGAAACACACCGTGTAACTTACTTAGGTGGTCAAGGTTCTTATAGCCAGCTTGCATGTCATAAATACTTTAGTCGCCGCCCTGGTAAATTAATTGAAATTGGCTGTACATCGTTTGACGAAATAACAGGTAAAGTAGAAAACGGCCAAGCTGATTTTGGTTTATTACCGATTGAAAACACAAGCTCTGGTAGCATTAACGAAGTATTTGACTTATTACAGCACGCACAAGTCTCTATTGTTGGAGAAGTCACTCACAGTGTAGAGCATTGCTTACTCGCAAACCCTGATACTGAACTTAGCCAACTGACAAAAGTATTTGCACACCCACAACCATTTGCACAGTGCAGCCGTTTTTTACAGGGCTTAGGTGATTTACAACACGAAACATGTGACTCTACATCAAGCGCATTACAATCAGCTCTAAACACACCAAATAGTGCTGCAATTGGCTCTGCACAAGCAGGAAAAAATGTCGGCCTTGAAGTCATCAAATCCAACCTAGCTAATCAAAGCGAAAACCATAGCCGCTTTATTGTTGTTGCGCGTAAACCTCTGCAAGTGTCTAACCAAATTCCAACTAAAACTAGTTTAATCATGTCGACAAAACAGCAAGCGGGCTCACTAGCCGATGCGTTGATGATTTTTAAACAGCATAAGATTAATTTAGTAAAACTTGAGTCGCGCCCAACTCCGGGCAATCCGTGGGAAGAAGTATTTTATGTAGATCTTGAAGCAAACTTAGCTGATAGCCAAGTAAAAGAAGCGCTAGAAGAGCTTAAAGAACACACCCAATATGTGCGTATTTTAGGCTGCTATCAAAGCGAGTCATTACAGGCAGTAAGCGTTAATACTTAATACTTAATACTTAATACTTAATACACACTTTCATAATTAAAAAGGGCCGATATCGGCCCTTTTTAGTAAAAAGTGACAAGTATTAGTCTAAAACTTTTGAATCATTCGCTTTATTTAATAAGCTTCGGCTTTGTGTTAAAAAGTGCTCTGTTGAGTCAGAAAAGTAAACTTTCGCTTGCGCAAAAGAATCAATAAGCGCTGCTTTATCTCCTGCTTTTAATTTTTCCAATGTACTTGCAAAAGTGTCTTGGTACTGTGCGAGCAGGCTCTCTACATCATCGAATTGCGCTAACATAATATCTGAGTACAACTCCGGCGACTGCGCAAATAAACGCCCTACCATCATCAGCTCTAATTGATAAATAGGTGACGAGCAACTACGTAACTCTTCAAGTGTATGACTTTGTTTTGCTAAAAACTGTCCGTACACAAATGTTGTTAAATGGCGCATTACCTGAATAATTTGCATTGCTTCGTCGTGCTTTTTAGCATCAAGCTCAACAAGCTGACAACCCCATACTTGTAACTGCTGTAACAAACCTTTTGCCGCTTGGTGCTCTCGCCCTTCACATACAACGACCGTTTGTTTTACCCAATGTGATATGTCAGGGCCAAACATAGGATGCAAACCAACCACAGGGCCACTGTGCGCAGCTTTTAGTGCTTTAATAGGCGATTGCTTTACCGATGTAATATCAACTAGTAAACAGTCATCATCTAGTTTAGGTAACTTAGCAACTACTGCGTCCAATGCATTAATTGGTACGCTAATCATTACCAGCTTGGCACCTTTTAAAAGATTTTGCGCATCGTTTTGCTGATCTTTATCTAAAACTTTAACTTCGTAACCTGAGCGAATAAACTGCTGAGCAAATAGCTGCCCCATAGCACCTTGACCACCTACAATAACAATTGGCGAAAGCTCTGACGCTGCACATGCAAGTTTTGCTTGTTGGTTTTGATAGGCTTCTCGCATCATGCGTCTTAGTATATCTTCAACTAGATCGGGGCTTACATTTTGATTTATTGCTTCTTGTCTTCTTGCCGCTAATAGCTCTGCTTCACGATTAGGTGCATGCAAAGGCGCGCCTGTTTGTTGTTTTATCTCACCAATTTTTTGCGTAATACCATTACGTTTAGCAAGTAAGGCAACAAGTTGTGCGTCGCATTCATCTATACCTTCTCTCAGCTGTGCTAAATCACTTATGTCAGCCACGTTCATACCACCTTAAAAAACAAATAACGTAAATATAAATTTACATAAAAGTAAACTAATCAATACGATAAATACTAACAGGATCAGCTAATTGATAAAAGGCTAAAGCTTAAATTTTACTAATAAGGAAATAAGAATTGATAATTGAGAATTGAGAATTGAGAATTGAGATAATAATATTCTAAAACC